>JBOGZI010000109.1:0-17403 GCA_050697275.1 Solirubrobacterales bacterium
GCATGAGCGCCCCCTGCTGGTGCGGCTGCCCGGCGCCCTGCGGCGCGAGCTCCGGCCCGGCGCCGACACACCGCTGGACAGGCACATCGGCTCGGCCCGCGAGATCGCCTGGACGGCCTTCCCGCTCGAGCGGCTGAAGGGGATCGGGCACGCCACCGGCGAGGGGATCACCGTCAACGACGTCGTGCTCGCGGTGGTCGCGGGGGGCCTGCGCGGCTGGCTCGAGGGCCACGGCTCGCCGCCCGCCAACTTGCGCGTCCAGGTGCCCGTCTGCCTGCACCTGCGCGACGGCGGCGGGGAGATCGGCAACCGGGACTCGTTCCTCAACGTCGATCTCCCCCTGGCGGAATCGGATCCGCTCCAGCGGCTGCGCACGATCAACGCGGAGACGGCGGAGCGCAAGCTCGACCACGACGCCGACACCCTCTACGACTTCTTCCACGCGCTGGGTCGCTTCCGCCCCCTCTACCGGGGCGTCACCAGGGTGATCTCCGGCCCGCGCGAGTTCGCGCTCTCGGTCTCCAACGTCCCCGGGCCGCGCGAGCGCCCGCTCGTCTGCGGGCACGAGGTGCGGGAGTTCTGCACCTTCGCCGAGCCGGCCGACCGCCACGCCCTCCGGGTCGCGGTGGTCTCGCTGGGCGGCGACCTCGCCTTCGGGCTCTGCTCCGACCCGGAGGCGATCGGGGAGCTCGACCGGCTGGCCGACGCGCTCGAGGGGTCCGTGGCCGAGCTCGAGGCGGCGAGCGGCGCCTAGATGGCCGCGCAGCGGGAATCAGTGTCCTGACGATGCCCTCCCGGAAGCGATCGCTGAGCGAGTACGAGCGCAAGCGCGACTTCTCCAAGACCTCCGAGCCGAGCGGCAAGCGGGCCGGCAAGCGCGGGGGGCGCCCGAAGCGCCGCCACCCGCGGTTCACGGTCCAGAAGCACAAGGCCACCTCGCTCCACTACGACCTCCGCCTCGAGGTGGACGGGGTGCTCGCCTCCTGGGCGGTCCCCAAGGGCCCCTCCCTGGACCCCCGCGACAAGCGGCTGGCGATGCGGACCGAGGACCACCCGATGGACTACCTCGAGTTCGAGGGGGTGATCCCGAAGGGGGAGTACGGGGCCGGCCCGGTGATCGTCTGGGACCGCGGCGTCTTCGAGAACATCTCCGAGACGCGGCGCGGCGAGCAGCTGACGCTGGAGCAGGCGCTCGAGAAGGGCGACATCAAGGTCTTCCTGCTCGGCGAGAAGCTGCGCGGCGCCTACGCGCTGGTGCGCACCTCCCCCCCTAAACGGGTTGCTCCTGGCGGAGCACCCTCGGATCGACGGGAGCAGTGGCTGCTGATCAAGAAGCGTGACGAGGGCTCAGACGCGCGCCGGCGGCCGACCTCGAGCCAGCCCGAGTCGGTGCTCACCGGCCGCACCGTCGAGCAGGTCCTCGAGGAGGAGAGCTGACAGGATCAGCTCGTTCCCTCCAGGATCACCCGGGCGACCAGCTCCGGATCGTCCCAGGTGGGAACGTGGCCGCAACCGGGCAACTCGACCTGGCGCACCGAGTCGGGGAGGATCCCCGGCTTCAGCGGCTTGCGCCTGACGATCTGATCGAACTCCGCCCAGCCCAGAGTCACCGGGACATCGAGCTCCTCGAGGTCGCCGACCGTGCCCTCCCGCATATGCCGGTTCGCCTCCGGATACGCGGGGCCGCCGCCGTAGGCGCGAACCATGTCGGCCGCCTCGGCAGGGGGGATCCGCTCGGGGTGGTGGACGTTGCCCGAGAGGGCGATGCGGCGCATCCAGCGAAACCGCATCAGGGGCAGCAGCGGCCGAGAGGCCCTGGCCGCCGCGTAGGCGAGGCTGCGGCGCGGTGCGACCGGTTCGCGCCAGAAGCCCGCCGGGCAAAGGCTCACGACGGAGCTGGCTCCGCCCTGGCGACCACACTCGATCGCGACCCAGCCGCCGAGCGAGATCCCGGCCACGCCGGGGTCGGCGTCGAGGCCGAGCAAATCGACGAAATCGAGCACCGCCGTGGCGAGGCTCTGGGGCGTCGCGTCGATCCCCGCGGGCAGCGCGGGCGAGGCCCCGAACCCAGGCATGTCGACGGCGATCACGTCCCGGCGCGCAGCCAGCGCGCTCACCACCGGGCTCCACTGCCCGATCGCGCCTCCGAGCGAGTGCAGCAGCAGCAGTGGATCGCCGCTGCCGCAGCGGACATGGTTCAGCGTCCCTTCACTCCCGGTTATGGCGGCGCGGGGCGCACTCCGCACGCGGGTGGGTCTGTCATCGGTCTCCACGGGCACTCAATACGTCAACGGCCGCGCCGTCGGCTCGGATCAATCGGCCCGGTCGGTGGCCTGCAGCAGCTCGCCGGCGGCCGAGTCGGCGATCAGCTCGCCCACCTGCTGCGGTGGTGCCGGTTTTGCGAACAGATAGCCCTGAGCGAGGTTGCAGCCTATTCGCCTCAGCTCCTCCTCCTGGTGAGGCCTCTCGACGCCTTCGGCGATCGGGGTCAGTCCCATGCTGTGGCTCATCGCCACGATCGCCTGAATCAGCGCGGATTCGGGTGAGCCGGACGTGATGTCGCCGATGAACTCCCGGTCGATCTTGAGAACGTCGAGGGGAAGGCGGCGCAGGTAGCTCAGCGACGAGTACTTCGTCCCGAAATCGTCGATCCCCATGCGAATCCCGAGTGCGCGGATCTCCTTCATGGTTTCGATCGCCGCCTCGTCCTCGACGATGACGCTCTCGGTGATCTCGAGGAGCAACCCATCCGGATCGAGCCCGGAGCTCTCGAGGGCCGCCTCCACGTCCCGGAGCAGCCCTGGGTCCTCGAGCTGCTTGACCGAGAGATTGACCATCATCGTCAGCGATCGCGCGGTCTCGACCTCCCTGCGCCACGCGGCCGCCTGCCGACAGGCCTCCTCGAGGACCCAACGCCCGATCGGGACGATCAGCCCCGTCTGTTCGGCCAGGCCGATGAAATAGCCGGGTGCGATCAACCCCCTCTCGGGATGCTGCCAGCGAACCAGCGCCTCGACCGCCGGAATGGCGCCGGTCTCCAGCGAGACGATCGGCTGATAGTGGAGACGAAACTCCGGCCGCTCCAGCGCCTCGCGGAGATCGTGCTCGAGCTCGAGGCGTTCGACCAGGGCGGCGTGCATGCTGTGCTCGAAGTGCTCGAAGCGCCCCTTCCCGCGGGCTTTGGCCGCGTACATCGCGACGTCCGCGTTCCTCAGGAGGCTCTCCGCCGTGGCGCTCGCCTCCGAGTTCGTCGCGATACCGATGCTCGCCTGCACGAACAGCTCGCGGTCGTCCACGTTCAGGGGTTCCTCGAACGCTCTGAGCACGCGCGCCGCGACGCGAGCGGACCCGATCCCGCCCTCGACGTCCTCGAGCAGGAGAGCGAACTCGTCGCCACCGAGGCGAGCGACCGTATCGCCGGGGCGCGCGCAGCCCAGCAGCTGCTGCGAGACCGCACCGAGCAGCCGGTCGCCCGACTCATGCCCGAGGCTGTCGTTGACGTTCTTGAAGTTGTCCAGGTCGAGGAAGAGAACGGCGAGCGTGTCGGTCGCCCGGCCTCTCCGGCTGAGGGCGTGCTCGAGCCGGTCTCCGAACAGCGCCCGATTGGCGAGCTCCGTGAGCGGGTCGTGGAAGGCACGGTGCGTGAGCTGGCGCTCCAGCTCCTTGCGCTCGCTGATGTCTCGAGCGTTCACGACGAAGCCCGCCACGGCCGGGTCGTGGAGGAGATTCGTGACGATCGCCTCGACGTCGCGCCGAAGCCCGTCCTTGCGGAGAACCCGGAACTCGATGGAGCGCGTCGCCCCGGACTTGGCTCGCAGCTCGCGGCCGGCCGCCAGCAGACGCGGCAGGTCCTCCTCCACGACGAAATCGATCGGATCCTCGATCTCCGCCTGGATTTCGTCGTCGTCGTGCCCCAGCACGCTCCTCGCCGATGGGCTCAGGTACTTGATCTGCCCCTGGTCGCCGAGAACGAGGATCACGTCGGAGGAGTTCTGGACCAGGGACCGAAAGCGCCGCTCGCTGGCGCGGAGCTCGTCGGTCCTGGCCTCGACCTTGGCCTCCAGGTTCCGCCAGAAGGAGATGTTCTCCACCAGGGCGAGGACCTGCCGCATGATGATCAACACGATCACCGCCGCTCCGATCCAGACCAGGGTGCCGTGGAAGTCTCCCCGCGCGCCGGCCACGGCCGCTCCGAGCACCGCAACTCCGAACGGGACCGACGGCACGAAGACGCTCGCGCGTGTCGGCAGCCCGGGCTCCACCTCCTCGAGCGGGGCGGCGTCGCGATCGCGCCGCGCCGCCAGCGCGAGGAGCAGCCACCCGACCGGCCAGCCCAGATAGAAGACCGTGGCGGCTTCGAGGCTTCCGTCGAGCGCGAGGTAGCTCATCGCCCCGCTCGCCACCGCGAGGGCGGCGAGCGCGCCTGTGACCAGCCCCAGGCGGATCCGGGCGGCCGGGCGCGCCCGGGTCAGCATCACGGTGGCCGCCGCGGCCAGCGTCAGGTTGGCGACCCCCAGAGCCAGGAACAGGGCGCGATCCTGCGCGGCGGAGGAGTCGTAGAGCTCCCCGAGCCCGAGCATCCAGGCAATGAACAGCGTCGACCCGGCGACGATCAATCCGTCGACCGCCGTCCGCCCCTGACCCGAGGCGTGAGGGGGAGCGCCCGGGACGAAGACCAGGCCGATCGTCGCGAGGAACGCCGAGGCGAGCAGCGCCGTCGTCGCGGGCGTCCCCGGGGAGGCTGCCCCACCGGCAAGCCAGAGCGCGATCGCCGCAGCCCAGACCAGCCCGGCGAAACCGAGGAAGACCCAAGCCGGCGAGCGGCTCAGCCCTGACTTGCTCAAGCCCGATCCCGGATGCACGCTCATTTATCGGTCGAGCAGGGCGATACCTGAACAAGCGAGCCCCGCGAGACCGCCTCCAGTCGCCCCGCTAGAGCTCGAGCTCGTATTCCATCCACGCCTCGCCGCCCGCTCCGACTCGTTCGTAGACCGTCCGTGCCCGGCGGTTGTCGGGAGCCGTCATCCACTGCATCGCCGGCATCCCGCGCTCGCGGCAGGCCTCCGCACAGGCGGCGATCAGCGCCTCCGCGATCCCCCTCCCCCGCCCCCGCGGCTCCACGAACAGGTCCTGCAGGTAGCCGATCCGGGCTCCCTTCAGCATCGCCCACTTCCAGTCCATCGCGGCGAAGCCGACCGGCCCATCCCCGTCGAGCGCGACGAACAGGGCGCCCTGGCCGGGGTCGGTGATCAGGGTGCGGGCCATCGTCACCAGTCCGTCGTCGGGTGGGGCGGACTCGTAGAACTCGCAATAGGCCCGCAGCAGCGGCAGCATCCCCTCGATGTCGCCCTCGCGAGCGGGCCGGATCTCAACTCCGTCGTCGAGCAGTCTCGGGGCTGCGCCCTCGGTCATCGCCCCGTATCGAATCACGCACTAGGCTCCAGCCCGATGTGGGTCCGGCTCGCGCTGATCGCCGCCGCGCTCGCAGTGGGCGTCCTCGCCGGCTGCGACGACGACTCGGACGGCGGCGGCACCACCGTCGGGACCCAGGCCGGCTTCGAGATCCTCGGGAGCTGGGAGGGCGAGCTGACCCAGATGGACCTGCCGCCCTTCCGCGTCACCGCGACGATCGGCGACCTCGACGATCCCGCCGCGAACACGGTGCACTACACAGGCATCGACTGCGGCGGCAACTGGACCTTCCGCGGCGAGGCGGACGCAGGGGTGCAGACCGGTGACGCGACGCGCGTCACCCCGGTCTATCGCTTCAGCGAGGTGATCGACCGCGGCGCCGGCGGCAGCTGCAAGGGGGTGGGGACGGTGACGCTGACGCCGACGGGCGCCGACACCGTCACCTATGAGTTCCGCGGCGGCGGCGTCGTAAGTCGCGGCACCCTGACCCGCCAAGGCTAGCCGCAGCCCAGGAAATACCTCGAATCCGCCGAATAGAGAGGGTCGGCATGCCCACAGCCGACTCCACCCCGCGCTCGGTCATCCGCATCGTGCTGATCGTGATCTCGGTGCTGCTGGCGCTGTACGTGCTCTACCTGCTGCGCAGGCCGCTGAGCTGGCTGGTGATCGCCGCCTTCATCGCGGTCGCGGCCGCGGGCCCGGTCAACCTGCTGCAGCGCTACATGAGGCGGGGCCTGGCGATCGCGCTCGTCTACCTGATGCTGCTGCTGATCCCGGTGGGGCTCGGGGCCCTGCTCGTGCCGCCGCTGGTCGGGGAGGTCGAGGACCTCGCCGACAACGCACCCGAGTACGTCCAGGACGTCGAGGACTTCGTCGCGGAGAACAACACGCTCAACAACCTCAACGAGGACTACGACATCACCACCAAGCTCCAGGAGGAGGCCGAGAAGCTGCCCGAGAAGATCCCCGACGCGGCCGGGGTGCTGAGCGACATCGGGGTCGGCCTGGTCAACTCCGTGTTCGCCGGAGTGACCATCTTCATCCTCAGCATCTTCATGGTGGCGGGAGGCCCGCGCTGGGTCAACGGCTTCGTCGAGGCCCAGCGACCAGAGCACGCGGAGCGGATCGAGCGCACCCTGCGCCGGATCGCCAACGCGGTCGGCAACTACGTCGGTGGGGCGCTCGTGCAGGCGACGATCGCGGGCCTGAGCGCCTACATCATGCTGAATATCCTCGGGGCCCCCTTCGCGGGGCCGCTGGCGATGGTCGTCTTCTTCTTCGACCTGATCCCGGTGGTCGGAGCCACGATCGCGGCGCTACTGGTCGCGATCGTGATGATCTTCGTCAACTTCCCGGTCGCGCTGATCATCTGGGCCGTCTTCGCGGTCGTCTACCAGCAGGTCGAGAACTACCTGATCCAGCCCCAGATCCAGAAGCGCGCCACCAAGATCGAGCCCTTCGTCGTCCTGGTGGCGGTGCTGTGCGGATCGACCCTGTTCGGAGTGATCGGGGCCCTGCTGGCGATCCCCACCGCCGCCTCGATCCAGATCGCCGTCCACGAGTGGCGGCTCTACCGACGCGAGCTCGCCACCGGGCCCGAGGGCACCAGCGGACCGACGCCGGCCCCCGAGCCCGCCCCCTGAGCGGCTGGGTCGGCTCGCCTATGCTGCTGGCCGTGGAGGAGCGGACCAAGAAGATAAGCGCGCTGCTGCACGAGGCGGGCGAGACCCACCACATCGTCTTCCGCATCACCGACGGCGCCGACGACGACTGGGCGTCCTGGTACTCGAACTGGCTCACCTCGCACTCGGAGCTGCCGGAGCTGCTCGGCAAGCCTCCGGTGCGAAGCCACCTCACCCATGCGCTGGTCGAGCTCGAGCGCGAGTACGGCGCCGACCAGGGGTGGGAGGACAAGTACGTCGAGGCGCTCGTCGAGCGCTTCGGCTCCTAGCCGAGCCCAGCCAGGTCCGGTTCAGGCGGCGGGACTCTCGGCCAGCTGCTGGCCCTCGACGGCTTTCTCGAGGATGTCCCTGAGCTGGCGCTGATCCTTCTCGGGCAGGTCCTTGATCCAATCGGGCGGCTCCGCGAGCAGCTTGGTCAGCTTCGCCCTGACCCGCTCCCCCTCGTCGGTCAGCAGCAGCAGCTTCACTCGACGATCGTGCTCCGCCGAGGTCCGGCGCACCAGGCCCCGCTCCTCGAGCCGGTCGGTGATCCCGGTCACGTTGGAGCTGTCGCAGGCCAGGAACTTCGCGAGCTCACCCATGGGGCGAGCTCCCCCGCCGAGGATCCGCAGCGCGATCGCCTGCTGTGGGGCGAGGTCGAACTCCTGGTTGATTGCCATGAAGCGGGCCTTGCTGGCGATCATCAGCCAGTGCATCAGGCTCCACGCCTGGCTGGCCGGGTCGGTGCGCCCGGTCTCCTCCGCGAGCCAGGAGAAGCCCCCGCTGCTGGTGGTGGTGGTGGTTTCGGTCATTGCCCACTCAAATACTAGCCGCCATCATCAACATTTGCAAGCCTCAAATATTTTGCTAGTCTGCCATCTCGGTAGGCAACGACTTCCAATCCCAAGCAATATATGCAAGGAGCCGGAGAGAAGATGGCCGACAGCCCCAACGGAACCACACGGATCGCAGGCGAAGGCGGCAACGGGATCGAGGCGAGTGGGCTCGCCCGCGAGTTCAAGGGCGGCGTCACCGCGGTGGACGGGATCGACCTCGAGGTCCGGCCCGGCGAGATCTACGGCTTCCTCGGCCCGAACGGCGCCGGCAAGTCCACCACCGTGCACATGCTCACCACGCTGCTCCCCCCATCGGCCGGCTCGGCGCGGGTCGCGGGTCACGACGTCACGACCGAAGGAGCTGCCGTCCGCGACGCGATCGGCGCCGCCCTCCAGGAAGCCGCGCTCGACCCGCAGCTGAGCGCCCGCGAGCACATGCGGCTCCAGGGAGCGCTCCACGGAATCCCCAAGGAGGAGCGCACCCGCCGCTCCGAGGCGCTGATCGAGCGGGTCGGCCTCACCGAGGCCGCCGACCGCAAGGTGGCGGGCTACTCCGGCGGCATGAAGCGGCGGCTCGACCTCGCCCTCGCCCTCCTCCACCACCCCCGGGTCCTCTTCCTGGACGAGCCCACCACCGGACTCGACATCCAGAGCCGCACCGCGCTCTGGGACGAGATCGCGCACCTCTCCCGCGACGAGGGGGTAACGGTCTTCCTCACCACCCAGTACCTGGAGGAGGCGGATCAGCTCGCCGACCGCGTCGGGATCATCGACCGGGGGACGATCGTGGCCGAGGGAGCGCCACAAGCGCTCAAGGCCGAGATCGGGCGCCCCACGGTGGAGGTGATCACGGCCGAGCACGGCGACCGCCCCCGGGCGGCGGAGGTCCTCGAGCGCTTCGGCGAGCTCGTCCCCGGCTCCCCCAAGGGGGAATCGGTCAGGCTCAGCGACGGCGTCGAGGAGTTGGCGGAGATCGTCCGCGCTCTCGACGGCGGCGGGATCCGCGTCGCCAACCTCGAGCTGCACGCGCCCAGCCTCAACGATGTCTTCCTCGCCCAGACCGGACGCTCGCTCGAGGGCGCCCAGGCGCAGGCCGAGGGCGAGCCCGGGACGGGCGAGCAGCCGGTCATCGAGGGGGCACCGGCGTGAGTCCGGCGGCGATCAGGGCGAAGGCGGCGAGCCAGGTCCCGCTCCTGATCCAGGTCAGGGAGCTGGCCCGCCGCTCGATCATGCGGACAGTGCGCCAGCCGGCGCAGATCGTCCCAGCCACCCTCTTTCCGCTGATCCTGCTCGCGATCAACTCCGCGGGGTTGGACTCGGCGGCCGATCTGCCCGGCTTCCCCACCGACAGCTACCTCACCTTCGCGCTCGCCTTCGCCTTCCTTCAGGCGGGCGTGTTCGCCGTGATCGGCACCGGCCAGAACCTGGCCGAGGACCACGTCAACGGCTTCTTCAGCCGCATGCAGCTCACCCCGATCAGGCCTCTCGCCCTGGTCGCGGGCCAGCTCGCGGGCACGCTGACGCTGGGCCTGTTCCAGGCGGCGACCTACATCGCCGTCGGGCTGGCGGCGGGCGGCCACATCGAGGCCGGCATCCCCGGCGCCCTGGTGCTGATCGCGCTGGCGACCCTGATCACCCTCGCCTTCGGCTCGATCGGGCTGATCGCGGGGATGCGGGCGAGCACGCCCGAGAACGTTCAGGGGCTGTTTCCCGTGACCTTCGTCTTCCTCTTCATGAGCTCAATGGCCCTGCCGCGCGACCTGATCGAGACCGACTGGTTCCGGACGATCGCCACCTACAACCCGGTCAGCTACATGATCGAGGGCATCCGCAGCCTGCTGATCACCGGCTGGGACGCGGAGGCGCTCGCGCTCGGCTTCAGCTGCGCGGTCGTGATCCTCTCGCTCGCGCTGACCGCAGCGACCGCCTCGATCAAGGGAAGGATGGTGCGGACTTGATCCGGCGCTACCTCTCCGTCGCCGGGGGCCTCGCCAGGAGGCTGCTGGACGTCTTCCTCAGCAGCCCGGCGCTGTTCCTGCCGCCGCTGCTGATGCCGATGTTCTTCTTCATCGCCTTCGCGGGTGGGCTCTCCGCGGTGAGCAACAATCCCGCCTTCGACTACCCGGCCGGCTACACGGCGTTCGAGTACGGCTTCGTGCTGATGCAGGCCGCCGCGTTCGGGGGGGTGTTCTCGGGGTTCTCGATCGCTTCCGACTTCCAGTTCGGCTTCGGTCGCCGTCTCCTGCTCGCGACCCCACATCGCAGCGCGCTGATCCTGGGCTACGGCATCGTCGCCATGGTTCGGGCCGCGATCACTCTTGCGATCGTGACCGCGATCGGGCTCGCCGCCGGCATGGACATCCTCGGCGGTCCGCTCGATCTGGTCGCGCTCTACGGGCTGGCGGCGATCGTCAACGTCGCCGGCGCCCTCTTCTCGGCGGGGATCGCGCTGCGCTTCCGCAGCCTCCAGGCGACCCCCCTGATGATGGTCCCCACCTTCCTCTTCCTCTTCCTGGCGCCGGTCTACGTGCCGCGCAACCTGCTCGCCGGCTGGGTCGGAGCGGTCTCCGACTACGACCCCGCCACCCACATCATGGAGACCGGCCGCGAGCTGCTCGCGGGCCAGCAGGCGGACTTCCTCGCGGCCCTGGCGATCGGGCTCGGGCTGGCCGCGTTGCTCGCGGCGTTCGCGATCCGCGGCCTGCGCAAGGCCGAGGCGGCCGGTTGAGATGGCCGCGGTGAGCAGGATCCGGGATCCCCAGCGACTGGTCGAGCTGGTGGCTGACACCATGGTTCGCGAGGCCACCCGCGCCGACCGCGTCCGCAGCCTGAACGGCGCTGATGGCGAGCGGTCGGCCGGTGGGCCGGACGCAACCGATGACGAGAAACGAGGTGACTGAGATGGACGTCGTCTTCCTGATCGGGCGCATTCTCTTTGCGCTCCTGTTCGTCAGCTCGGCGCTGCAGGTGCACCTGCTCGGTGAGGGTCGCCGGCAGGGAACCGAGTATGCGAAGCAGTCCGGAGCACCGGCGCCGGAGCTGCTGGTCCCGCTGAGTGGCTTGGCGATCCTTGCGGGCGGGCTGATGGTGGCGCTCGGGATCTGGGCCGATCTCGGGACGATCCTGATCGCTGGCTTCCTGATCGGGATCACGCCGGTCATGCACGCCTTCTGGAAGATCGAGGACCCCCAGATGCAGGCGATCCAGTCCGCGATGTTCTTCAAGAACGTCGCGCTCCTGGGAGCGGCGATCATCCTCTTCTGGCTCTTCAACCAGACGATCGACCCGCCACTGACGATCACCGACGCCCTCTTCGACCGGATCGACTAGGGCGGTTACGCGCAGGACTGGATGCGGCGCTCCGCGCGTTCCTTGGCTCCCTCGCTGACGCGCCTGCTCACCGTCCCACGGTGATCGGCGACGAAGCGATAGGCGCGATCGACGAGCCGCGGCGCTCGCGCCGCCAGCCCAGCCAGTGGCCGACCGGCGGGAAGCTGGCGAAGCAGCGCTGGCACCGCCTCGCCTCCCGAGAGGAGCTCCCCTTCGGGCGTGATCAGGTGCCAGGAGGCCATGCGCTCCTCCTCGTTCATCCCCGGGAGAAGACGTTCGGCCTCGGGGTCCTGCAGCGCCACCGGGCGCAGCCGGCCCGGCCGGTCCCAGGCGAGCAGCTTCGCCATCGACCAGCGGCAGAAGCCGCAGGTGTGGCTATAGAGCACGATCCCCCTGGGTCGGGGCATGCCCACTTTGTAGCCGGTTCGATGCAGGGGTAGGCTGCCCGCATGGCCTCCCCGGAGAAGCAGGCGGCGACCAGCCTCTGGGAGGAGATCGTGGACGCGCTCAACGCGGTCAACGGATCCCACCCGGGCCACCGCGCCGTCCACGCCAAGGGCACCGTCTGCAGGGGCCGCTTCACCGCCAGCTCGCAGGCGCGCGAGCTCTCCAGGGCTGCCCATCTCCAGGGCGAGCCAGTCGAGGCCACCGTGCGCTTCTCGAACGCGAGCGGCAACCCGAGGACCTCGGACGCCCACCCGATCGCCGGCCGCGGGATGGCGGTCAAGTTCCATCTCCCTGACGGCGAGGCGACCGACATCGTCAGCACGCCGCTGCTCGTCTTCCTGGTCCGAACACCTGAGGACTTCCTCGAGCTGACCACGACCCGGATCCCCGATCCGGAGACGGGCCAGGCCGACCCCGAGAAGATGGGCGCCTTCCTCGGCGAGCATCCCGAGACCGCCAAGGCGCTCCAGCTCGGCCTGCCCAAGAACGCCCCGACGACCAGCTACGCCACCTCTGTCTACAACGCGCTGCACGCCTTCGGCCTGAGCGGCGCCGGGGGCGAGACGACCTGGGGCCGCTACGGCTGGCGGCCGCTGGAGGGCGAGCGGTACCTCTCCGAGGACGAGGTGGCCTCGGCCGGGCGCGACTACCTGCAGGAGGAGATCCGCGAGCGGCTCTCCTCGGGCTCGGCCAGCTTCGCGCTCGAGTTCACGCTCGCCGCCGAGGGCGACCCGCTCGACGACCCGACCGCGGTCTGGGAGGGGGACCGCGAGATCATCGTCCTCGGCGAGCTCGAGGTGAGCGAGGTGGTCGGGGACCCCGAGACCCCGCAGGAGCCGCACGTCTTCGACCCGATGCGGCTCACCGACGGGCTCGAGCCCTCCGACGACAAGATCCTCGCCGCCCGCCCCGAGGCCTACGCGGTCTCGATCGAGCGGCGCACGGGTTCCGCCTGATCGAGGAAGCTGAGACCGATCGCCGGATTGGCTGGCGCCCGTGATCCGCTGGCCCCAGGGCCATGAGCCCGAGCGGTCGCTGCTCCACGCGGTCAACGAGCTCCAGATCGACGCCGAGCCCGAGCGCGTCTTCGCCTGGCTGCGCCGGCCCGATCTCTGGCCGAGCTACTACGGCAACTCGCGCTTCGTCCGCCGCCGGGGCGGCCCCTGGCCCGAGGTGGCGCTCGGCAGCCGCTTCCGCTGGGTTACCTTCGGCGTCATCGTCCACTCGGAGATCGTCGAGTTCGACCCGCCCGCCCGCCTCGCCTGGTCCGCGCGTGAGCTCGGCGCGAGCGGCCATCATGCCTGGCTGCTCGAGAGCCGGGAGGGAGGGACCTTCGTTCACACCGAGGAGACCCAGCGCGGCTGGGCGATGGGGCTCGCCGCGCCGGCGATGCGCCGCCTGATGCCGCGCTATCACCAGCGCTGGCTCGAGGGCCTCGCCCGGGTCGTGGCCCAGGGCCCGCCCCCGCCCCCGGAGGCGGACTGAGTTGGCGGCGACCGACGAGCTCCGCGAGCGCCTCGGCCGCATTCACGATCTGAGCCGGGCCGCCTCCCTGCTCGCCTGGGACGAGCGCACGATGATGCCGGGTGCGGGCGCCGCCGCCCGCGCCGAGCAGCTGGCGACCCTCGCCCGGGTCCGCCACGAGATGTTCACCGACGAGGAGATCGGGACCCTGATCGACCGCGCCCGGACGGAGCTCGACGCGGGTGCGATGGAGCGGCCGGGGGAGTCGATCGACGCCGACCTGATCCGGGTCGTCGGCCGCGACTGGGAGAAGGCCCGGCGCGTTCCGGCCGAGCTGCGGGCGGAGCTGGCGCGCGCCAGCTCGATTGCGGAGAACGCCTGGATCGAGGCGAGGCGCGACTCCGACTTCGGCAGGCTCCTTCCCCACCTCGAGCGGAACGTCGAGCTGGCCCGCCGCTACGCCGACTGCTACGAGGGCTTCCCCGGCTTCTCGCACCCCTACGACCCGCTGCTCGACGAGTACGAGCCGGAGATGTCCACCGCCCAGATGCGCGCGGTGCTCGGCGAGCTCCGGGACGGCCTGGTCCCGCTGGTCGCCGGGGCGACCGGATCGGACCCCGGGCGCGGCGAGGACGGCACCCGCGACGGGGTCGACGGCGACCCGTTCCAGGGGAGCTTCCCGGTGGACGAGCAGCGCGAGCTCCTGCGGGAGCTGATCTCCGAGCTGCCCTATCCCGAGGGCTCCTGGCGGCTCGACCCGACCGAGCATCCCTTCGCGATCTCGATCGGGCACCGGGACGTCCGGCTCACAACCCGCTACGACCAGTCGAACCTGGCAATGGCGCTGTTCAGCACCCTGCACGAGGCGGGCCACGGCCTCTACGAGTCCGGCGTGGACCCCGAGCTGGTCCGGACCCCGCTAGCCAAGCCGCGCTCGCTCGGGCTGCACGAGTCGCAGAGCCGCCTCTGGGAGAACTGGGTCGCCCGCGGCCGGCCCTATCTCGAGCGGCTGCTCCCCCGCCTCCGCGAGCGCTTCCCGGGGAGCTTCGAGGAAGCCGAGGCCGGCGAGCTCGAGCGCGCCGCCAACCGGATCGAGCGCTCGCTGATCCGGATCGAGGCCGACGAGGTGACCTACAACCTCCACATCCTGATCCGCTTCGAGCTCGAGCTTCAGATCTTCGAGGGGGAGCTGGCGCTGGCCGAGCTGCCGGACGCCTGGAACGAGCGCTATCGCGACTACCTCGGCCTCGAGGTGCCCGACGACGCGCACGGCGTGCTCCAGGACGTGCACTGGGCGGCCGGCTCGTTCGGCTACTTCCCCACCTACAGCCTCGGCAACGTGATCGCTGGCCAGCTCTGGGCCGCGGCGCGCCGCGACCTACCCGACCTGGACGAGCGGATCGCCGCCGGCGATCTCGGCTCGCTCGGCGAGTGGCTGCGGGACCGCGTTCATCGCCACGGCCGCCGCCTCTCCCCGGCCGAGATCCTGGAGCGCGCGGGCTGCGGCGAGCTCTCGGTCGAGCCGTTGCTGGAGCACCTGAGGTCCAAGGCATGCGCTGGATCGTCGACGGCATGAACCTGATCGGCTCCCGGCCCGACGGCTGGTGGCGCGACCGCCCCGCCGCCTGGCGGCGTCTGGGGCGCCAGCTCGAGCGCTACGCGCGGCGGAGCGGCGACGAGGTCACCCTGCTGCTCGACGGGCGCCGGCCCGCGGACTGGGACGATCCGGTGGATACGGTCTTCGCGGGCGGGGCCAGAAACGCCGCCGACGACGCGATCGTCGCCCGCGTCGAGGCGGATCCTGATCCCGGCTCACTGTCGGTGGTGACCAGCGACCGCGAGCTCGACGCCAGGGTGCGCGAGCTGGGCGCGACGGTGGTCTCCGTCAGCGCCTTCCGCCCCAGGCTCGAGGAGGGGGTCGACGAGTAGCCCTGGAATTTGGTAATCGTTTGATTACCAGATGGCCACTGATGCTGACCGACGCAACGGCAGGGCCACCCCGGAGCGGATCGTCGACGCCGGTATCCGCCTCTTCGCCGAGAACGGCTTCCAGGGGACGACGGTCGGCGAGATCGAGCGCGGCGCCGGGCTGACGCCGCGGGCGGGGGCCCTCTACAAGCACTTCCCCAGCAAGGAGGCGGTGCTCGAGGCCGCCTTCGAGCGCCATGTAGCCGAGATCAAGGCGGTCCACTCGGCGATCGAGATGATGCCCCTCGGCGACCTGCGCGCCGAGCTCACCCTGCTGGCACGCTGGGGCCTCCACATGCTGCGCGAGCAGCGCGACCTGCGCCGCATCGTGATCGCGGAGGGCGACCGCTTCCCGAAGCTGAAGCGCCGCTACCGGGAGGGGATCGTCGACCGCGCCTACGAGGAGGTGATCGCCTTCGTCCGGCAGAAGATGGACACCGGCGAGTTCCCGCAGGGAGACGCCGAGGCGATCTCCGTGTTCATGACCGGGTCGCTGCTCGGCTACAGCATCGAGCACGACGTCTTCGGCCGGGACCCCGCGGGCGTCGACGAGGACCGCCTGATCGCCGCGATCGTCGACTCCTGCCTCGCGATCGCGGCCAGAGGCGAGGGTGCCCGGGATGCGAGGGGGCTCCGTGAGGAGCCACCCGTTTCATGAGGGAGGAGCAACCCGTCATATGAGTGAGGAGGCGAGCCGATGACGATCGAGCGGCACCGCGGCGCGATCCGCTTCGCGCTGATCTACATGACGGTGGCCATGGGGGCGGTCGCCGTCTACATCCTGCTCGCCCCACGGACCTTCTACGACGACTTCCCGGGCTGGGCGCAATGGGTCTCCGCGCTCCCCCCCTACAACGAGCACCTGCTCCGCGACTTCGGCTCCGCCGGCCTGGGGCTGGCGGTGCTCGCCGGCGTCGCCGCGGCCTGGCTGGATCGCCGCCTCGTGCAGGCGGCCGCAATCGCCCTCTTTGCAGGAACCCTCCCCCACACGCTCTACCACTTCACCACCACCGGGAGCTACTCGACGGCGGACAACGTCCTCAGCCTCGGTGGCCTGGTCCTGCAGACCGTGCTGCCGCTCCTGGTCCTCTACCTCGCGAGCGGCGCCCGGCAGAGCCCCACCACTTCGACTGCCTCGGCTCCAGCGCAGTCCACCCCGAAGGAGGCATGAAGATGGCCCGCATAGACGCACCGGAGAGACCGAGCCTGCTCACCCGGCTCGCCTGGCGGATCGCAAAGCGCCAGGCCGGCGGCAAGCTGCCCGAGCCAGCCTGGGTGATGGCTCACAGCCCGACCCTGATGCACGGCTACGGCGGCTTCGAGCTCGCCTTCAAGCGGGCCAAGCACGCCCCCCAACGGCTGCTGGCGCTCGCCGAGCTGAAGGCGGCGGCGCTGGCGGGCTGCGAGTGGTGCATGGACTTCGGCTCCTGGCTCGCCCGCAGCGAGTCCGGCGTCACCGAGGAGCAGCTGCGCGAGCTGCCGCGCTTCCGCGACTCCGACGCGTTCGACGAGGACGAGAAGCTGGTGCTCTCCTACGCCGAGGCGATCACTCGGACGCCGGTGGACGTTCCCGACGAGCTCTTCGCCCGGATGCGCCAGCGCTTCGACGAGCCCCAGATCGTCGAGCTCACCTGGGCCGCGGCGATCGAGAACCTGCGGGCGCGCTTCAACTGGGCACTGGGAATCGAGTCCCAGGACTATTCCGAGGGCGCCGTCTGCGTCCGGCCGGAGACCGTGTCCAACGGCCAGCCGGCCGCGAACCGCCCGGAGGCCGCCTGATGGGTGCCGGCGAGAGTCTGGTCGAGGACCCGATCTTCGACTACCGGATCCGCTTTCACCCGCGCAAGGGCGAGGTGCTCAGCATGGACATCTACGTCGATCCCGGCGGCGGCGTCAATATCGCCCATTACCACCCGGCGATCGAGGAGCGGTTCACGGTGAAGCGCGGGGAGGCCACCTTCACCGCCGACGGCGAGGAGATCACCGCCACGGCGGGCGATCCCACCGTGGTCGTTCGCCCGGGCGTCCGGCACACCTTCCGAAACCTGGGCGAGGGCGAGGCCCACATCGTCTGCGAGGCCGAGCCGCCGCTGGAGCTGCAGGGCTTCCTCACCGACGCGGCGGCGATGGCGCGCGCCGGCAAGTACACGAAGCGCGGCATCCCCAAGCCCGGCGCCATCCTCGAATCCATGGAATGGCTCCATCGCTACCGCGACACGGTCGTGATCACGGGGGGTCCGCTGCCCCCGCCCCGGCTGCAGCCCGCCCTGCTCGGCCCGCTGGCG
>JBOGZI010000110.1:0-6849 GCA_050697275.1 Solirubrobacterales bacterium
CGGCGCCCCTGCTCCGCGGCCGCGTGCCGGGATCGAACGTGGACCGGCGGCTGACCTCGGCGGTCACCGACAGCAACGGGGCCCTCTCCAGCGCCACCCGCGGGGCGCGCGACGCCGTCCGGGAGGACGCTCGTGAGGACACCCGGAACACGACCATCCTGGTCGCAGCCGGCCTCGCCGGCGCGCTGCTCGCGGCGCTGCTCCTCTTCTCGGGCCTGATCAACTCGATGCGGGCCCCGCTGGGGCGGCTGGTGGAGGGCGCTCGCCGGCTGGCGGGCGGTCAGCTCGGCACGCGGGTCGAGGTCGGCGGCCCGGTCGAGATCGCCACCCTGGGCCGCGCCTTCAACGAGATGGCGAACTCGCTGGAGCGGGACGCCCACGAGCGGGACCGCATCGAGCAGATGAAGGACGACTTCGTGCTCACGGTCTCGCACGAGCTGCGCACTCCGGTCACGGTCGTAAAGGGGTTCGCCGAGATGCTGACCGCGGAACCGAAAAGCCTGGACCGGAGGCAGCTCGAGGCGGCCGAGGTGATCTCCGACAGCGCCGGCCAGCTGCAGACGATGATCAACGACCTGCTCGACCTCGCCCGAAGCGATGCCGGCAAGCTCCGCATCGACCCGCAGCCGATCCCGGCCCGGCGGCTGGCGGAGCGCGTCGGGCGCCAGATGCGGCCCAACTTCGACGAGAAGGGCCAGCGGCTCACGGTCAGCGTCGAGAAGGACCTCCCCGAGGTGCAGGCGGACGCGGACCGCATCTCCCAGGTCCTCTCCAACCTGCTCACCAACGCCAACAAGTACGCCCCCGAGGGGGCCCGGGTCCGGCTCAGCGCCGGGCAGGTCGGGCGTGAGGTGGAGTTCGCGGTCTCCGACGACGGGCCCGGGCTGGGCGAGGACGAGCTCGAACACGTCTTCGAGCGCTTCTGGCGGGCGGAGAGCGGCGAGACCCAGGCGATCGGCGGCACCGGGCTCGGCCTCGCGATCGCGAAGTCGCTCGTCGAGCTCCACGGCGGGGCGATCGCGGTCTCCTCCACCAAGGGCGAGGGCGCTACCTTCCGTTTCGTGCTTCCGATCGCACGAGACGGGCAGCCGGCCAAGAAGGGCACGGCGGAGAAGGCCACGGATAAGGCCGGAGCGCGGAGGTGACCAAGCTCCTCGTCGCCGACGATTCGGAGACCGTCCTCCTGATGCTCCAGCGACGCCTCGAGATGGAGGGCTACGAGGTCGAGACGGCCACCGACGGGGTCGAGGCCCTCGACAGTGTGAAGAAGGACGAGCCCGACCTGGTTCTGCTCGACGCGATGATGCCGAACATGTCCGGCGTCGAGGCCCTGCAGAAGCTCCGGGCCGCGGGCTCGAAGGTCCCCGTGCTGATCATCTCGGCCCACCTGGATGCCCAGGAGCCGGAGCGGATGCAGAAGATCGGGGCGGACGGCTGCGTGCCCAAGCCGTTCGAGTGGGACGAGCTGATCGCCCGCATCGAGGAGTTCGCGGGAAGCGGCTGAGCCCCGGCCCTAGCTCCGCGCGAGCTCCATCCGGATCTGCCGCCCCTTCAGCTTCGAGCCGTCCAGGTACTCGACCGCGCGTCGGGCGGCGTCGGCCTCGAGCTCGACGAAGGAGAACCGGTCGAGGACCCGGATCGAGTGGATCGAGTCCTCGGGAATCACCGCGCCCTCCACCAGCGCCCAGCGTAGATCCTCCTCGGTTAGGCCACCCCGCCGGCCGCGATTGACGAACAGCTTCACCGAGCCGTCCACGGACTCGGCCTCGGGCTCGGGGGGCGGCGCCGCGCGCTGCCGCGGGCGGGGGGCGTGCTCGAGCCGCTCCTCCGGGGGCTCCCACTCGCCGATCGAGACCTTGACGCCGCGCTCGATCGACTTCAGGTCGGGGAGCTGTTTCGGCGTGACGAAGGTGATCGCGCGCCCGGTGCGCCCAACCCTGCCGGTGCGGCCGATGCGGTGCACGTAGATCTCCGTGTTGTTCGGCAGGTCGTAGTTGATGACGTGGGTGACGTGCTCGATGTCGAGCCCGCGAGCGGCGATGTCCGTGGCGACCAGCAGCGGTGTCTTGTGCTCCTTGAAGGAGATCATCACCCCGTCTCGCTGGCCCTGGCTGAGGTCCCCGTGCAGCGCCTTCACCCGCAGGCCCTTGTCGGCGAGCTGCTTGCCCAGCCGGGCCGCCCCGATCTTGGTGCGGGCGAAGATGATCGCCTGCTCGGGCTCCTCAGCACGAAGCACCTCGACCAGGCGGTCGAGCTTCTTGCGCTGGTCGACCTCGACGAAGGCCTGCTCGACCGTGTCGACGGTGAGCTTCTTCGGCGTCACCCGGATCGTGGTCGGGTCGTACATGTACTCCTCGGCGAGGCGGGCGACGGGGGGCGGGATCGTCGCCGAGAAGAGCGCGGTCTGCCGGCCACTCGGGGTGAGGCGGAGGATCTTCTCGACGTCCTCGATGAAGCCCAGGTCGAGCATCTCGTCCGCCTCGTCGAGGACCACGTAGCGGGCCGCGGTCAGCACCAGCGACTGGCGCGAGATCAGGTCCATCATCCGCCCGACCGTCGCCACGACTACCTGCGAGCCGTGCCGGAGGCGCGCCTGTTGGTCCTTGATCGGCGCGCCGCCGAACACCGCGACGACGTTCACCCCCTCGAGGTGCTCGGCGTAGGCGCGCAGCGCCTGGGTCACCTGGATGCAGAGCTCGCGGGTGGGGGTGAGCACGATCGCTTGGGTCTCCTCGTTGCCAGGATCGAGGTACTCGAGCATCGGCAGCCCGAAGGCGGCGGTCTTGCCGCTGCCGGTCTGGGCCTGGCCGATGACGTCGTTGCCGCCCAGCAGCTCCGGGATCGCCTGGGCCTGGATCGGGGTCGGCTCCTCGTAGCCGAGCTCCTCGAGGGTCCGCAGGAGCTCCTCCGAGAGGCCCAGATCGTCGAACGAGCCGACCTTGGTGGTCACCTCGCCGTTCGCTCGCTCGTTCACGTCAGCTCGCCGGGTCCAGCAGCAGCTTGCCGGTGGATCTGCGCTCGGCGATGTCCTCGTGGGCCTTGGCGGCCTCGCTCAGCGGGTAGACCTCGCCGATCACGACCTCGAGCTCGCCGGACGCGACCGCACCGAGCAGCTCCGCGATCGCGGCGCGGAGCAGATTCCGCTTCTTGACGATGAAGGGGACGAGCCAGAATCCGATCACGGACTTCGACGTCTGAAGCAGATAGTTCGTCTGGAGCTCATTGGGGTGCCGGCCGGCGTTACCGAAGACGATGATCCTGCCCAGCGGCCCGAGCGCCTTCAGCTCCGCCTCGAAGGACGTGCCGCTCATGTGCAGCACCACGTCGACCTTCTCGCCGCCGTTCGCCTCCAGGATCGCCTCCTTCAGATCTTCCGCCCGGGAGTCCGCGGTCGCATCGGCGCCGAGGCGCTCGGCAAGCGCCCGCTTCTCCTCGCTCGAGGCGAGGGCCACCACCTTTGCTCCCGCCCGCTTGGCGAGCTGCACGGCGAGGCTGCCCGTGCCGCCTGCCGCCGCCTCGATTGCGACCGTCTCGCCCTCCTCGATGCGCGCGCAGTGGTGGAGCAGCGCGTGCGCGGTGATCCCCTGCAGGAGCAGGGCGGCAGCCTGGTCGTCATTGACCTCGTCGGGCACCGGCACCAGGAACGCCTCGGGCACGGCGGCCTTCTGCGCATACCCCCCTCCGCCGAGCATCGCGGCGACACGCCTGCCATCGGGCGCCTGGCCGCTGATCTCCCCTCCAGGGATCAGCGGCAGGGTCTGCTCGGCCAGGTAGTCGTTGCGGATCGCGTGCGTGTCCGCGAAGTTGATCCCCGCCCTCACGACGTCGACCAGGACCTCGCCATCGGCGGGCTCGGGGTCCGGCAGCTCGACCAGCTCCATCTGCTCGGGGCCGCCGAACTCCTTGATCTGAATAGCCTTGATAACCACGACAATACCCGCCACCTCCTCCACCCCATCACCCGCCACGTCCTCGGCTTCGCCTCCGGGCGTGCGGGGTTCGGGCGCCAACGCCCTGGCAACCTTGAGCCAATGTCACTGACAGCCGTAGGGTCCATTGCCTTCGACTCCGTGCGCACGCCCTTCGGGGAGCGGGAGCGGATGCTGGGCGGCTCCGCCGTCCACTTCTCGCTGGCGGCGAGCTTCTTCACGGAGGTGCGGGTGGTCGGGCCGGTGGGCGACGACTTCGGCGACGAGGAGCTCACCGTGCTCGAGGGCAGGGGCGTCGTCACCGACGACATCGAGCGCGTCACCGGGGAGACCTTCTTCTGGCGCGGCCACTACGGGTACGACATGAACGTCGCCCACACCGACGACACGCAGCTCAACGTCTTCGCCGACTTCCAGCCGAAGCTCTCGCAGGCCTCCCGCCGGGCGGAGCTGCTGTTCCTAGGCAACATCCAGCCGGAGCTCCAGCGGCAGGTCCGGGCGGCCTGCCCGCGTGCTGAGTTCACCGCCCTCGACTCGATGAACCTGTGGATCGACACGGAGCGGGAGTCGCTGTCGGCGGCGGTCGGCGAGGTCGACTGCCTGCTGCTCAACGACGCGGAGGTCAGGGCCCTCACCGAGGAGCCCAACCTTGCCCGGGCGGCCCGGGCGGCGATGGAGATGGGGCCGGACGTGGTGGTCGCGAAGCGGGGCGAGTACGGGGCCGCGCTCTTCTCCCGGGAGGGGTTCTTCGCGATCCCGGGATACCTGCTCGAGGACGTCCGTGACCCGACCGGGGCCGGCGACAGCTTCGCCGGCGGCTTCCTCGGCTATCTAGACAGCCGCCGCGCCGCCGGCGCTCCGCTGTTCGACCACTCCACGCTGCGGCGCGGGATGGCCTACGGGTCCGTGCTCGCCTCCTTCAACGTGGAGGACTTCGGCACCGAGCGGGTCGCCGCCCTCACCAGGGAGGAGATTGAGGAGCGGCTCCGGGCATTCAGACGGATAACCCACTTCGAGGTCGAGCCGGCCCCGACGGGCTAGCCGGCGCTCCGGCCGTCGAGGAACGGAAGATCCGCGCCGTCTAGTCCCAGGCGATCGCATCCGGCGGCGCGGCGAAGGCGTCCGGCACCGGCGCGAGCGCGTACACGACTTCGTGCGGCCGGCCGTCGAGCTGGAGCGTCTCCGTGAAACGCCCCTGCGCGATGTCCACGAGGTGCAGCGCCAGCGGCGCTTGGTCGCCGACGAGGAACCGCCCACCGCCAAGGTCGAGCAGACCGCGGGGGAAGGAGTGTTGCGGGGTCGGCGTGGAGATCGACCGCACCACGGCCCCGCCCTCCTCGAGGGCCACGATGTGGCCGGTGCCACTGCGGTTGAGCAGCCACGCCGCGCGCCCGTCGACGCCGTGAACCGCGGCGACGTTGTGGTTCGGCAGGGGCGCGGGGTGCTGGAGGATGACCTCGGCGCCCACGGCGTCGAGTGCGCCGCCGTCGCGCAGTGGGATCCGGACCAGCGCCGACCGCGCCTCGGGGCGCGGGAGTACGCCCGGGGCGCGTGCGCTCGCGCGCCGGCGGTACAGCCGCTCCTCGTGCCATTTGCGCCATGCGTGTACCGCCTCGACCACCGGTGGCGCGACGCTCCAACTCACGGAGGCGAGGCGGCCGCGCAGGGCCTTCTCCCGGATCCGCGGCGGATGCTTGATCTGTCCCAACGAGACGACGACGCACCCGTCGAGGCGCGCGATCCCGTTGAGGTGAACGAGGTCGAAGACGCCGAAATGGAGCTGGCGAGGGTCGCGGTAGTCGACGTCGGGCTGAAACGCCGGGACCCAGCCGTAGCCGAACTCCCCCCTCAGCGACGCGTTGGTGCGCCATGTCCACCGGTCGAGCACGTCCCCCTCCCAGCTCACCCGCAGGAGCAGGTCGGCGTTGGCACACGTGACCCACAGCCCACCCTCGTCGGCGAGGATGTCGTGGATCCCGCCGAACCAACGGTGTTCGAGCCGCTGCCGAGGAGACCAGTCAGGACCGAGCACGAAGACGCGGTCGTTGATGGCCACCGCCAGCCGGTCGCCGCCGACGGCAAGCCCGCGCCCCCCGCGCAGCCCGCCGCGCATGTTGGGATCGTGGCGGATGTGGCGCGCGTTGGCCATCGGGATCGTGGCGAGGGGCCTCTGCTCGGCGAGGTCCACGACGTGGAGGAAGCCGGTCGGCTCGTCCGCGGTCGCGTGGCGCAGCACCGTGGTCACCGCGATCCTTCCGGGCGCCGTCACCCCGCCCGCCGCCCCGACGCGAGCCCGGACGCGGCTCCGGCCAGGTACGCAACCTGGCTGGCGGCCACGCCTCCCAGCCGGCCGTGGCGTACCGCCGCGGCCGCCAGCGAGGAATAGAACCCTTGGGGCGCGAGCGACAGGCCGCGGCCGCGCTCGCGGCGCGCGCGCTGGTAGTCGACCCCGCCCCGGCCGTAATTCCGATGCTGGCGCCAGAACCCCGCGAAGTCCATGTCGTGGTGGTGCCGGACCACGACATCGTCGGCGCGCACCACCGGGTGGCCCGCCTCTCGCCAGCGGTCGCAGAAGTCGCGGTCCTCGGCCCCGGCACGGTCGAAGCGCTCGTCGAACCCGCCGACGGCGGCGAAGCGGTCGGCTCGCACGCCGAGGTTGCACGACGGCGCGAAGCCGCGGCCGAGCCTGTTCGCGTGCTCGATCACGAGGTCCAGCACGAGTTGGCTTGTCGCTGCCCAGTCGTTGTGCGGCAGGGCGTTGACGAGGCGGCCGCCGATCAGCGCGTTCGGCTGCGCCGCCAGTCGCGCCGCTATCCGCGCGACCCAGTTCGGCGCGGGCTCGCAGTCGTCGTCGATGAACGCCAGGCCGCCGGCGTTCGCCGCCGCGGCGCCGCGGTTGCGCGCCCGGGCGGGGCCAGAA
>JBOGZI010000111.1:0-14873 GCA_050697275.1 Solirubrobacterales bacterium
GGCGCTCGCCATCCCGGCGAGCGCCGCGGCGGAGGATGGGAGCATCGAGTCAGCGAAGCGGGAGAACGATGAGGCCAGGGCACTGGTCGACCAGGCCGTCGACGCGTCCGAGTCCGGCGACCGGGAACGGGGCTATGAGCTGGCGCGGACCGCCTACCTGGACCACTTCGAGAAGGTCGAGATCCCGCTGAGGCTGCGCGACCCGAACCTCGTGCTCGATCTCGAGTTCGAGTTCGCCAAGCTGCGCGACGGGATCCGGGGCGGGGAGCCGATCGGCGAGATCAAGGAAACCGAGGGGGCGGTACGCGCGGGACTGGACGACGTCGAGCGCGAGCTCTCGGATCCGGGGGTAGCCGCGCCGGCGGTGGCGCTCGGGTTCTCCTTCAGCATCCTCTTTCGGGAGGGCCTCGAGGCGGTGCTGCTGATCGCGGTGCTGCTCGGCTCGCTGGAGGCGGCGCGCGCCTCGAGCTACCGCCGGCCCCTGGCCTGGGGAGCCGCGGCGGCGGTCGGGGCCACCGCGGTCACCTTCGTGCTCGCCGCGACGCTGCTCGACATCGCTCCCGTGGACCGAGAGCTGCTCGAGGCGGGAACCGCACTGCTGGCCGTCTTGGTCTTGTTCGCGGTCACCTTCTGGCTCGTCTCCCGGCTCGAGCAGAGACGCTGGATGGAGTTCATGCGCTCCCGAACCGCGGCGGCGGTGGCGGCGGGAGGCGCGCTCGCCTTCGCAGGGCTGGGCTTCACCGCCGTCTACCGGGAGGGCTTCGAGACGGTGCTCTTCTACCAGGCCCTCATCCTCTACGCGGACGGCCTCCTCCTCTGGGTCGGGCTGGGGGCGGCCGCAGCCGCGGCGGCGCTAGTCGGGCTCGCCTATGCAGTCTTCGCCCTCGGCAGGAAGCTGCCTCTGCGGGCGATGCTGATCGCAGGAGCTTCGATTCTGCTGCTCCTCTCGGTCGCGTTCGCGGGCAACGCGGTACGTTCGCTGCAGGAGGCCGACGTGGTCGTCGCCACCCCGATCGAGGGCGACTGGGCGAGGCTCCCGATCTTCATCGCAGAGATGACCGGGATCCATCCGACCCGGGAGGGAATCGCGGTCCAGGCGGCGCTGCTGGCCGTCTACGCGGTGGGCGCGCTCTACGTCTTCTGGCTGAGGCCCGCGCGCCGGCGCCGGATGGCGCCGGGCGAGGCCGAACAGGCCGGGGCCGAGGAGCGGCCCGCGCGGGAAGGGGCGGCCGGGTGAGCGCGATGACTCGGTCACCGCAGCCCTCCCTGCGGGTGGGGGTCGACGTCGGCGGGACCTTCACCAAGGCGGTCGCCGTCGTCCCCCGCACGGGCGAGCTGCGCGCCTCGGCCGAGGTGCCAACAAGCCACGGCGCCGCCGACGGCGTCAGCGAGGGGGTGGCCGGCGCGCTTGCGGAGCTGCTCGGCGAGCTCGGCTCCGAACGGGACTTGATCGAGTACGTCACCTTCTCGACCACGCAGGCGATGAACGCGCTGCTGGAGGGGGACGTCTCCCGGGTGGGGGTCGTCGGGATCGGCGCCCCGCCGGACCTGCGCCGCGCGCGCCGGCGGACTCGGGTCGGCAGGATCGCCCTGGCGCCCGGGCGCGAGCTCCATACCGAGCATGTCTTCCTCGATGCGACCGGCGGCATCACGGTGCCCGAGGCGGATGAGGCCCTCGAACGGCTGGCGAAGCTGGGCTGCGAATCGATCGCCGCAAGCGGCGCCTTCGCGGTGGACGCGCCCGACCACGAGCTGCTGATCGCCGATCGCGCCAGGGCGCTCGGCATGCCGTCCTGCTGCGGTCATGAGCTGACCGGCGCCTACGGTCTCGAGACCCGGACCGTGAGCGCCGCGATCAACTCCGCGATCCTGCCGGTGGTGGAGCGAACCGCGGGGGTTGTCGAGCGGGCCCTCGTAGAGGCGGGAATCGACGTGCCGCTCCTGGTCCTGCGGGGGGACGGGGGCTCGATGAATGCGGGGTCCTTTCACCGGCGACCATCGTTCACCGTGGGCTCTGGCCCAGCGGCCGGCGTCGCGGCCGCCCTCCAGGCCCTGGGCGTCTCCGACGCGCTCGTGCTCGAATGCGGCGGCACCAGCTCCAATGTCTCCGTGATCAAGGGCGGCCGCCCCGCGCTGCGCTCGATCCGGGTGATGGGGCGGCCGACCGCGATCCGATCGGTCGATTCCTGGGTGGTCGGCGCCGCCGGCGGGAGCATGGCGCGGCTGGGACGACGGAGCGTGGCCGAAACCGGCCCGCGCAGCGCTCACATCGCCGGGCTGCCCTATGCCTGCTTCTCGAGCGCCGAGGAGCTTCGCGGCTGCGAGTTGGAGCTGCTGGCGCCGAGGGCCGGCGATCCGGAGGCCTACGCCGTGGTGCGCGCCCGCGATCGTCGCTTCGCGCTCACGGTCTCCTGCGCGGCCAACGCGCTCGGCCTCCCGGAGGCAGGCGAACATGCCGCGGGCGACCGCGAGGCAGCCTTGGCCGCGTTCTCGGCCCTCGGCGTCCGTCTGCGCCGGGATCCCGAGCAGGCGGCATCGGCGGTCCTCGAGGGGGCGGTCTCGAAGGTCGCGGATGCGGCCGCCGATGCGGCCCGCCGGCATCGCCTCGGTCCCGAGGTCCCGCTGGTGGTGCTCGGTGGCGCGGCCAGCGCGCTCGCACGCCCGGTCTCCGAGCGGCTCTCCCGCCCTCTGCTCCGCCCATCGCACCCCGAGGTGCTCTCGGCGATCGGCGCGGCGACGTCGCTGGTCAGGACCGAGGTATGCCGCGCCCCGCGCGGGGCCGAGGGCGACGCGGGTGAGGCGCGACGCCTGGAGATCGCACACGAGGCGGAGCGCGCCTGCGTCGGGGCGGGCGCCTCGCCGGCGTCAGTGTCGGTCGAGACCGCCTATGAGCCCGATCAGGGGGTCATCCGTGCCGTCGCGACCGGCGCGGTCGCGCTTGAGACCCAGTCCGCGCGGCGGCGTCCGGTCTCCGCGGAGCGTCAGCTCGGCGTCGCCGCCGAGACCCTCTCCCTGAGCAAGGAGAGCCTCGAGCTGGTGGCGGCGAGCGACTTCTACCGCGTCTACTCGGAGAACGGCTCGGGACGGGTCGCGGTGGTCGACGCGCTGGGGGGCGTGGCGCGCTCGGAGGTCCGGGCCCGCGGCGTGCTGGCCGGCGAGGGCGGCGAGTTCCTCGAGCGGCTCCGCCGGACGGTTGACGATGCCTCGATCAGCCTCGGGATCGCGGTCACGGTCCCCCGGGTGACCGTGGTCTGCGGCGCGAAGCTGCTCGATCTCTCCGACGCCCGCGACGCCGACGAGATCGTCGCCGCCGCGGAGCGCGCCATGCGCGAGCATCGCGGCGAGGCGGTGGCGTTGGTGGCCCGCTGATGTCGCTCTACCGGGAGGCGGGGCGGCGCGGGACGACCGCCTTGCTCGGCGGGCTGCTGGCCGGCCTGCTGATCGGGGTCCTTGCCGGGTACCTGCTCGGATCGGCCGGGGGAGACGAGGAGGCATCGCTCGAGGATGCGGTCGAGCAGCTGCAGGAGGACGTAACTCCGGCACTCAGCGAGCTCGAGCTGGTGACGATCGAGTACAGCGAGGCCGTTCGGGGCGGCGAGGTGGTCGCGGAGACCGAATACGCGGCCAGCGTCGACCACGTCGAGCGTGCCCGCTCGACGTTCGAGGATGCCTCCGCCGAGTTGCGGACGCTCTCGCCGGATCAGCTGGCGAGCGCCGAACAGGCGCTGGCTGAGCTGGCGACACTGGTCGAGCAGCGGGCGCCCGCCGGCGAGGTGAAGGCAACCGCCGGCCAAGCCGACGCCGCGATCCGGGGGGCGGCGCGGATCACGACCTCCGCGCCCCCGGCGGGGGGCTAGCGGCCGCGCAGCGGCCGTGCTGGGGGCGAGGCCTCGAGGCCCCCTCCTAGAATCGGTTGGGTGCGCGTCCTGATCACCAACGACGACGGCATCGCCGCGGGCGGCCTGCACGCGCTGCGGCGGGCGCTCGGCGCTCTCTCCGACACCCGGGTCGAGGTGATCGCGCCAGACAGCAACCGCTCCGCGACCGCGCGCAGCATTACGACCCGCTCGCCGATCTGGGTGGAGGAAATCGAGTTCGACGACGGAGGCCGGGGGTTCGCGACCGAGGGCACGCCCGTCGACTGCGTCCGCTTCGCGGACCTCGGCCTGCTCGGCGAGCGCCCGGAGCTGATCGTCTCGGGCATCAACCACGGCGCCAACCTGGGCGACGACATCACCTACTCGGGCACCGTCGCCGCCGCCCTGGAGGGGATCGTGCTGGGGATCCCGGCGATCGCGATCTCGCAGCAGTCCGGCGCGCGCGAGATGGACTTCCGCTTCGGCCGCGAGTTCGACTTCTCGATCGCCGCGGCTTTCGCGGCGGAGCTGGTCCGGCGCCTCTCCGAGGACCCGCTGCCCGCCGACACCCTGCTCAACGTGAACTGCCCCGCGGGAGAGGCATCGGCGGTGGAGGTGACGCACCTGGGCAAGCGCCTCTACGACGACGAGCTGAAGCTGGTCGAGGAGGACCCAGGCAGCGGGCGACGGCGCTACGAGATCTACGGCTTCGAGCCCTCCTTCGAGGACGAGGAGGGATCCGACCTCTCGGCGATCGCCCGCGGCCGCATCTCGGTCACCCCGGTGCACTTCGACCTCACCCACAGGCCCGGCCTGGAGCGGCTTCGGGGCTGGGACCTCGACTGGATGCTGGCGGAGGCGCGGAAGGCCCAGCCCGCCGCCGTCTCGCCGGCAGGCGCCAGCGCGGACCCGGACCCGGACCCGGACGATCCCTCCTCGCGACGGTGAGCGCGACCAAGGCGGTCCCGGCGAAGGCGGCGAAGCGGGCGGAGCGGCTCCGCTCGCAGATCGCCCATCACGACCACCGCTACTACGTCCTCGACGACCCTGAGATCTCCGATCCCGAGTACGACGACCTGCTCCGGGAGCTGCGGGAGCTCGAGGAGAAGCACCCGGAGCTGCGCACCCCGGACTCGCCCACCCAGCGGGTGGGGGGCGAGCCGCTCGACAAGTTCGAGCGGGTCGAGCACCACGAGCCGATGCTTTCCCTGGCCAACGCCCGAGACGAGGACGAGCTCCGCGCCTGGGCGAAGCGAGTCGAGCGACAGCTCGAGCGCCTGGACATCGAGGGCCGCGAGATCCGCTACGTGACCGAGCCCAAGGTGGACGGACTGGCGATTTCGCTCACCTACGAGAACGGGACCCTGACCCGGGGCGCCACCCGCGGGGATGGCCGCATCGGCGAGGAGGTGACGCACAACCTCCGCACGATGAGGTCGATCCCTCTCTCGATCGACGACGCTCCCGAGCTGGTCGATGTGCGCGGCGAGATCTACCTGCCGCTGGAGGGGTTCGCTCGCATCAACGAGCAGCGTGCCCAGGAGGGCGAGCCGACCTTCGCCAATCCGCGCAACGCCGCGGCGGGGACGATCCGCCAGCTCGATCCGAGCATCGCCGCCTCTCGGCCGCTCTCGATCTGGTGCTACGGGGTCGGGGCACGCGAGGGGTGGGGCCCGGAGAGCCACAGCGAGGCGATCGACTGGCTGCGCGAGAAGGGCTTCAAGGTGAACCAGGACGTCGAGATCCACCAGGGGATCGACGAGGTCGCCGCCCGCTGCCGCTGGTGGGAGGACCGCCGCGAGGCGCTCGACTTCGAAATCGACGGCGTGGTCGTCAAGGTGGACGACCGCGGCCTGCAGCGCGAGCTCGGGGTCGCGGGCCGCGAGCCGCGCTGGGCGGTCGCCTGGAAGTTCGCGCCCAGCACCGCGACGACCAAGCTGAAGAAGATCGTCTGGAACGTGGGCAGGACCGGGCACCTCCTCCCCTTCGCGATGCTCGAGCCGGTGCACGTCTCGGGCGTCACGGTGAGCACCGCCACGCTGCACAACGAGGAGGACCTGGAGCGCAAGGACGTGCGCGAGGGCGACGAGGTGGTGGTGATGCGGGCCGGAGACGTGATCCCGCAGGTGGTCTCCCCGATCATCCAGCGGCGCAAGGGCAGGCGCCTGCGCAAGCCGAAGCCGCCGAGGGAGTGCCCACTGTGTGGCACTCCAACGATCAAACCCGCGGACTCGGTCTTCACGATCTGCCCCAACCGCACCGGCTGCCCGGGCCAGCAGTTCCAGCACGTGAAGCACTTCCGCGGCGCCCTCGAGATCGAGGGGCTCGGAGAGAAGAACGCGTACCGCTTCCTCCAGGAGGGCCTGATCTCCGACGCCGCCGACATCTACGACCTCACCGTGGAGCGGGTCGCGGCGCTTGAGGGCTTCGGCGAGGTCTCCGCCGAGAACCTGATCGAGGAGATCGAGGGCTCCAAGCGAAAGCCGTTCTCCCGGGTCCTCTACGCGCTCGGCATCCCGGGGATCGGCTTCGTCAACGCCGAGTCGCTCGCGGAGCACTTCGGCTCGATGGACGCGCTGCTCGCCGCCCAGCCGGAGGAGATCGAGCGGGCGGAGGGGATCGGCCCGATCCTCGCCGAGCAGATCGCGGACGAGCTCTCGGAGGAGCGCACCCGCAAGCTGATCGACCGGCTGCGCAAGGCGGGCCTGCGGATGGAGCTGGACCCCTCCGAGCGCCGCAAGGAGGGCGGGCCGCTCGACGGCAAGACGCTGGTGCTGACCGGGACCCTGCCCGATCTGAGCCGGGAGGAGGCGACCAAGAGGATCCGGCGGGCCGGCGGGAAGGTGGTCAACTCGGTCTCCAAGAACACCGACTACTTGGTCGCCGGCGACAGCCCGGGCTCGAAGCTGGCCAAGGCCGAGGAGCTCGGCACCGAGGTCATCGACGAGACCCGGCTCCGGAAGCTGCTCGCCTGAAGCTGCTAGTCCCCCCGGAAGAAGGGCTAGCCCGAGTAGCGGGCGATCAGCGCCGTCATCCGGTCCTGGACGCGCCGGGCGCGGTCGGTGTTGACGCCGTTCATCAGCAGCGAGAAGACCACGGCGTTCTCCTCCTCGCGCGACCCGCGGAAGCAGATGCCGGAGAGCGCGCTGACCCTGTTCAGGGTCCCGGTCTTGGCGTGGCAGCGCTTGGCCGCGGCGGTGCCGCGCATCCGCCGGGCGAGGGTGCCCTCGCGGCCGGCGGTGGCGAGCGAGTTGACGAAGGCATCGCGCAGCTCCGTCTGCTCCTGCTGTCTCTCGGGCGTGCCCGCCTCGTCCACCTCGATCATGCCGTCGAGCAGCCGTGCCACCGAGGAGGCGGGCGCGCGGTCCTTGCGGCTCAGGCCCGATCCGTTCTGGCCCTTCACCTTGGCGCCGTGCTCGGCCGCGAACCTCTTTACCTCCCCGATCCCGCCCGCGGTGCTGCCGGCCCCGGCTCTGCCACCGACCACCTTGAGCAGCATCTCGGCCAGGTAGTTGTCCGAGGGCTCGTTGGTGGCCTCGGCCAGCTGCGCGATCGTGGGCGAGGTGACCGTGGCGATCTGCTTCGCGCCCGCGGTCTCGGATGGGGTCCTACCCGGGGTGACGTTGCCGTTGATCGAGACTCCCCCCCTGCGCAGCTCGTCGGCGAGGCGCTGGGCCGCGGTCCGCGCCGGGTCCCTGGTGCGCCCGTTGTCCAGGACGAGCGCCGAGAGGATGCCGACGCTCTCGCGGCGCACGCCCTTCTGGGGCACGGTCGTCTGCTGGTCGAGGAACGAGTCGTCGTAGACCAGCGGTCCGGGCGCGCTGGTGACGCCGGCCGATCGGACCCGCCCGGCGAGGCTGCCGAGGGCGCCGGTGGTCAGGGTCGGATCGCCCTCCCCGCGCAAGAACAGGCCGGTCGAGATCCCATCGACCGGGTCGTCGCCCGCCCAGACGCTCGTCTCGAGCTGATCGGAGGGGCCGAAGCGCGCCAGCGCTGTGGCGGTCGTGAAGATCTTCATGTTGGAGGCGAGGATCCGCATCCGCCCGCCGGAGCGCCGGAAGAGCACCCGGTTGGTCTCGGCGTCCATCACGAAGACGCCCTTCTTCCCCCGGACTCCCCGCAGGGCCCGCGCCAGGCCGCGCGAGACCGCCTTCGGGGAGACCGCGGTGCGGGCGGCGGCCGCGCCGTGGGCAATCGGGGTTCGGTAGGCGCGGTCCGGCCCGGAGGACGCCGCGCTCGCGCCGGGCGCCCACAGCAGGCAGGCGAGCCCCGCCAGCACCGCGGCGCCTGCCAGCCCTCTGTGACGTCCGGATCTCATGCGTAGCGCGCGCCCGAGTCCGGGCGCCCTCCTGCCTGACAACAACGAAGGCGGCGCAGGGTAGCGGCGCAGGCGCGCCTGGGTGACCGCGGCCGGGCGCCGCTCCCCGCGCTGCCATAATCGCCTGCACATGGGCAAGGTCGTCGAGTTCGACGGCGCCGACGGAAAGCCGCGAGGCTCCCGCCGCAGGCGGCGTCCGAGACGGGGGGAGAAGACCGCGCTGGTTCTCGGCGGCGGGGGCTTCACGGGCGGCGTCTACGAAATCGGCGCCCTGCGAGCCTTCGACCTGCTCGCCGTCAACCGGACGATCAACGACTTCGACATCTACGTCGGCACCAGCGCCGGCTCCTTCGTCGCCAGCATGGTCGCCAACGGCGTCACGCCCGAGGAGATGATGCGGGTCCTCAACAAGGCGCTGCCCTCGCCGATCGAGGACCCGACCCTGCGGACGCTGCTGAAGCCGAACTATCGTGGCCTGGCCCGCCGCCTCGCCCTGATGCCGCTGCGGGTGGCGGGCACGCTGCGCCAGCTCGCCGCCAACATCGGCGAGACCTCGATGGTGGACGTGGTGATGGGGCTCGCCGAGGGGCTCCCACCCGGCATCTACAGCAACCAGGGGCTGGAGCAGTACATGCGCAGGGTCCTCTCGGACCCCGACCGCAGCAACGACTTCCGCGACCTCGACCCGGAGCTCTTGATCACGGCAACCGACGTCGACACCTGCGAGCGGCTCGTCCTCGGGGCCGGGGAGTGGGCTGACGTCCCGATCTCCCAGGCGGTGTCGGCCTCGACCGCGCTGCCGATGGTCTACGAGCCGGTGGAGTTGCGGGGCAGGCACCTGATCGACGGCGGAGTCGTCTCGACCACCAACGTCGACGTCGCGGTGGAGGAGGGAGCCAAGTTCATCATCGTGGTCAACCCGCTCGTCCCCTACGTCAACGACTTCGAGACCAAGATCCCGACGATGTTCGGCTCGCGCGTGCGCCGCGTCGCCGACATGGGTCTCCCCGGCGTCGGGAACCAGGCCTTCCGGTTGATGGCCCATGCCCGGCTCCACCTCGCCATCGAGACCTGGAAGGAGCGCTTCCCCGACGTCGACATCATCCTGATCGAGCCCGACTTCAACGACGAGCTGATGTTCGGCACCTCGATCCTCGACTACTCGGCGCGGCTGGCGATCGCCAAGCACGGCTTCGAGTCGGTGACCGTGAAGCTCGCCCGCGACTACCAGCGCTACAAGGAGATCGCGGCGCGGCACGGGATCGAGATCTCGGCCCGGCGGGTGCGGCGGGTGATGGACACCGTCGAGGAGGAGAAGGGGATCTCCGCCTGGCGCCGGGTGCTCGAACAGACCACCGGCGCGCTCCTGCGCCAGTCCGACGAGGCCGAGAAGGCCGAGTCACGTTAGCCCGCCCGGGCTTACGCTGTGGCCAGTCCGACGGCGATGAGTCTCGCAGCGGTCCCCAGTCTGTACTCATACCGAGCAACCGCACTCGAGGAGAACGACATGACCGCTACCTACACCTTCGACGTCTTTTCCAGCCTCGACGGCTACGGCGCCGCCAGCGCCAACTGGAGGGGCTACTGGGGCAAGCAAGGCCCCGAGTTGCTCGACCACCGCCTTGCCTTGTACGGCGCGGAGCAGCGGATGGTCTTCGGGGCCAACACGTATCGGGCATTCGCGCGGATGCTGGCCTCGAGCACCGAGGAGTCCGAAGTGCGTGACCCATGGGTCACTCGGATGAGGAGCCTGCCGGCAACGGTGGTGTCGACGACGCTGGAAGGCCCCCTCGACTGGCCGAACGCGACGGTCGTGAGCGGTGACGCCGTCGATGTCGTCGCCCGGCTCAAGGAGGAGTCCGAGGTGCCGCTGCGCTCGCACGGCAGCCTGTCGTTGAACCGGGCGCTGATGGCCGCCGGCCTAGTAGACCGCGTGCAGGTGACTCTCTTCCCTGTCATCACCGGTCAGACCGGGCTGGACCCGATCTTCCAGGGTGCGGCCGACTTCGACCTGGAGCTGGTCGAGAGCCGGACGCTCGACGGTCACATCGAAGAGCTCGTCTACCGACCGACTCTCCATTGACCTGAGCTCCCGGAGCACCAAGGAGGCCCGCTCACTAGGCGGTCAGGCTTCCGGATCCACGCGAAAGCGACAGCGCGGTCACCGGCGGGGCTTGAACGGGGCCCCTGGTTACCGTCATCGCTCTCAGGGTGTCGCGCGCCGTGCCCTTGCCGACCGCCAGCGAATGAACCGCGTGGCGAGCTCAAACCCAATGCCCTTCTGGGCTAGCGGCCGCACACGCGTGTTCTGGAACGCGGTTGCCCGCCACCGCCCATCCCTGCGCACCATGACGAGCGTTTGCCTGGACAGCCGGCGGCGTGATACGCGCTCCTGCCATGGGTACGCCACCGAGCCGGTCCAGTGCACCACCGCGGCATCCGGGCTCACGAAGCGCACCGACTCGACCTCACCCTCCAGTCGGCTGTCCGTCAGTACGGTGTCGAACAGACGGGCGAGATGCGTTTGGGGCTCACTCGGACCGCGAAACCGGGTCCCGTCGAAGGCGACGTAGTCGCAGTCCTCGGTGAACTCGGCGCCGTAGGCCTGCGCATCGCCCCGAGCCCAGCTGTCAGAAAGCCGCTCCATGAACTCCCGGATCTCTCGTTCGTCCTTCTCCGCCGACGGTGGCACCGTGTCCTGGTTCATGGTTCGTCTCCTCTACCGAACTCCGAGGAGGGCCATGTTAAGTCTTGATTCGATGGCTTCCTGACCAAGGCGTGGCGATGCGCGAGACCAGCAGCGGGCCAGCTCCATGCCCCTCACGCGAAGGGAGGAGCGCGGTCGGCTCACTCGCGCCGCAGTCGGTAGAAGTGCTCGTCGAACTTGAACAACCGCGCGATCGGATCGGGCTCGGTGTCCGCCACCTCGACGTCGGTGATCTCCCATCCCGGGAATGCTCGCTCGACGTTCTGGCGGCTCGCGCCACGTGGCAGCGGGCCCCTGCGCCGTGGAGCGAAGCAGTCGAGAATCACGGTGGCATCGGGGTCGGCGATCGCGCTGACCTCCCGACCCATCGCCTCGCGCTCGGCGTCGTTGAGGCCGTGGAAGGTGCCGGTGTCGACCAGTAGCCGGAAGCCTCGGCCGACGCTCGCCTCGCGCAACGCCGTCACATCGCCCCGCATTAGACGCATCTCGACGCCCTCCTCGCTGGCGCGCCGGCGAGCGCGGTCCAGTGCCTTCTCGACGATGTCCACGCCGGTCACCTCCCAACCCCGCTGGGCGAGCCAGACTCCCCACACTCCGCTCCCGGTGCCGATGTCGAGCGCCGTGCCGTACGGGGCACGGCGCCCGTTCTCCTCGCGAGCCACCAGGTCGAGGAGCTTGTCGGCGTAGGGCGGATGTTCGGCGAGGGCCTCCCGGGGATGGAACCCGATCGCGTAGGCGAGTCTGTAGTTCATGCGCTCCCCACTTCGATTCCGGCCGCCTGCAGGTTCCTCATCACCACCGGCATCGTCTCGCCGAGGATCTCCGTCGGGCTGAACTCGACGATCTCCGCTCCCGCGTAGTGGACCGGCGTGTGACCTGGGGGGACGTAGTACGCGTCGCCGGCCTCGTAGGTCTCCTCGCCGTCAGAAAACCGGAAGCCCACCTTTCCCTTGATCACGTAGCCCCAGCGGGGGAGCTGGGCGCTGTCATTGGGCAGACCACGGAACAGATCCGCGAGGTCGGCATCAGCGTTGTGCGACTCGAAGCAGACCGAGTAGCCGCCGTCGAGGTTCTCGAGGCGTACGTCGAGCCCCTCGAATGTGATTCTCTCGGACGCTGTCTCCTTGGATACGTTCGGCATTTGCGCCTCCTCTTGCTGTGGGTACCTGGAGGCCGAGGCTATGCGGGCGGCGGGGCTCGCGCATCGGCTGATCCACCCAACTTCCGCCCGGAGCGTCGTGGGTGGTTTCACCCACGACTGCTCAGAGCAGCCGATGTTCGTAGGCGTAGGCGGTAGCGGCGGCGCGTGAGGGAACGCCGAGCTTGGCGAAGATGTTGCTCACGTGACGGTCCACTGTGCGCTCGCTGAGCACTAGCTCGGCGGCGATCGCCTTGTTGGTCTTGCCGGCGGCAAGGTGGCGCAGCACCTCGAGTTCGCGCTCGCTCAGCCCATGGGCGTCACCGGGGCCGGCGCCCGTCAGCGAGTCGATCCGGGTGAGGTCCGGAGTCGCCTCCAGCTCTCCGTAACCGGTGCGGGCCGCCTCCAGCTCCAGGGTGGCAGTGTCCTCGTCGCCCAGGGCCAGGCAGGCGAGCCCGACCAGCTCCCGCACACGTGCCGCCTCGTAGGCCGCATCCAGCTGCTGCCATACCTCGCCCGCGCTCCGGAGCGAAGCGAGGGCGGCTCGTGCATCGCCCTGGGCCAGCTCGAGCGCGCCCCGCGCCTGGGCGGCCATCGCTCCGAGGGCGCCATTCTCGTGGCCCTCCGCGATCGACTCCAATTCTCTGGAGGCTGCGCGCGCGGCATCGAGGTCATCGACGGCAAGCATGATCTCGACGAATGAGGGCAGCATTCCCGCCCGCTTGCCGGGCTCCGAGATCTCCGCCTCCACCCTGCGGATCGCGGCCTCAGCGGCGCCGGCCTTCCCCTGCGCCAGGCGCATCAGGGCGAGGCCCGGCTGCGGCTGCCACCCATGCCCGCTCGCCTCCCGGTAGGCCTCCTCGGCCGCGCGGTAATCCCCGAGCAGGCGATGGATCTCCCCCCTCTGGTAGCAGGCCTCGCCGGCTGCCCCCGGGTTCTCTGCCTGCAGACAGCGTTCAGCGGCCCGCCGCGCCTCCTCGAGCGCGTCGGACCAGGCGCCGCGTAGCTGCAAGATCTGGGCGCGATGCACGAGGCAGCGCCCCGTGAAGGCGACCAGGTCGGGCTGGCGCTCGCACCAGCCCGTGAGCGCGACGGTCCACTCCTGGGCACGGCGAAGCTCGTGGGCGTCCTGACAGGCCAGGATCACGCCGCAGTAGACGATCCCGGCGGGGATTGGGGAGAGCTCGCCGGCGGTGACCGCCACCATCGACTCGTCCAGAAGCGCCAGGCCTTCCTTGAGGCGCCCAAGCCGGATCAGGATGTGGCCCTGCTCGTGTGCCGCGAGGGCGAACAGATCTGGGTCGGCGAAGCGCTCGCCGACCGCCGCCGCCTCAGCCGCGGTTGCAGCGGCGGCCTCCAGGTCGCCGCTTCCCTCCTGCTCGAAGACGAGCGGCAGCAGCAGGTAGCCGCTCTCAACGCAGTCACCCCCCTCGCGGTCGAGCAGCCGCTGGGCGCGGCCGAGCCAACCGCCGGCACGGCCCATCTCCCCACCAGAGGCGAGGGTGACCCCGATCCAGAAGGCGCCGCGCAAGGCTGCCAGGTCCTCGCCGGCATCGAGGTGAGCGCGATAGGCGCGCTCGAGGATTCTCAGGTAGTCCTTCTCCCGGCCGAGCATGTAGGCCGAGGTGGCGAGCAGCTCCAGGTCCCCCGCTCCGAGCTGGTCCGACCGATCGGCGGCCGACAGCGACTCGTAGGCGTCCGACCATGTCTGGCTGGCGTGGGACTGGCGCCCCCGTTCGAGCTCAGTGACGTCATCCACAACAGCGCGATTATCGCCGCCAAGGTCTATGCGCGGTGGACGTCCCGGGCGGTGGCCTGGGCGGTGGGCTTGACCGAGACGTAGTCGAGGTCGACGTGGGAGGGGCGGGTGACGACGAAGGCGATCACCTCGGCGACGTCCTCGGCGGTCAGCGGCTTCATCCCCTCGTAGACCTTGTCCGCCTTCGCCTGGTCTCCCTCGAAGCGGACCGCCGAGAACTCGGTCTCGACCATTCCCGGCGCGACCTCGCTGACCCGGATCGGCTTGCCCAGAAGCTCGAGCCGCAGGGTGCGGCTGAGCGCGTTGGCGGCGTGCTTGGCGGCGGTGTAGCCCGCGCCGCCCTCGTAGACCTCGACCCCGGCGACCGACCCGATCACGACCACGTGCCCGTCGCCGCTTCGCTCCAGGGCGGGGAGCAGGGCGCGGGTCACCCGCATCACCCCGAGCACATTCGTCTCGTACATCGTCCGCCACTGCTCCTCGTCGGCTTCGACTACGGGGTCGAGGCCGAGGGCGCCGCCGGCGTTGTTGACCAGGACCGAGGCCTCGGGGACCTCGCGCGCCAGCGCCGCGACCGAGTCCGGGTCGGTGACGTCGAGGCGCAGCGCCCGCCCGCCGACCTCAGCGGCGAGGCGCTCGCAGCGCTCCAGGCGGCGGGCCGCCGCCACCACCTCGAAGCCGGCGTCGCCCAGCGCCCTCACGGCGGCCGCGCCGATCCCGCTGCTGGCGCCGGTGACGACCGCGATCCGCTTCGGGCCATCCTCCATCGGACGTTCAACCTATGCGATTCGCGGCGATCTCCTCCGTCGCCCGCTCGATCGCTTCGGGATCGCCGGCCGTGCGCACCGACGCGAGCCCGAGGCGCCGCGCCTCCGCGTCGTCGAGCGCGCTGCTGCCGACGATCGCATGGGCTTCGACCTCGGCCTCCCGGCAGCGCCGCGCAATCTCGCCGACCAGCTTGCCCTCGGCGCTCTGGCGGTCGAGCCGCCCTTCTCCGGTGATCACCGCGGAGGCCCGCTCGAGGCGCCGGTCGAAGCCGAGCAGCCCGAGCACGAACGCCGCGCCGGGCACCAGCCGGGCGCCGAATGCCGCCC
>JBOGZI010000112.1:0-3220 GCA_050697275.1 Solirubrobacterales bacterium
GTGATGATCTCCGAGCGCCCGCCGGAGGTCGACTCACGCGCCGTGCCCGGCCACTGGGAGGGCGACCTCTTGATGGGCGGACGCACGAGCGCGATCGCGACCCTGGTCGAGCGCCAGACCCGCTACTTGCAGCTCGTCGCGCTGCCCGAGGGAACGGAGGCCGAGCGGGTCTGCGAGGCGCTTGCCGCGAGCATCACCACCCTGCCCGCACAGCTACGGCGCTCGCTCACCTGGGACCAAGGCCACGAGATGTCTGAGCACCGGCGCTTCTCGGTCGAGACCGGAGTCGAGGTCTACTTCTGCGACCCGCGAAGCCCCTGGCAGCGGGGCTCGAACGAGAACACCAACGGCCTCCTGCGCCAGTACTTCCCGCGGGGTGAGAGCCTCGCCGGGGTCGACCAGGAGGGCCTCGACGAGGTCGCCGCAAAGCTCAACGGCCGCCCGCGAAAGACGTTGGGCTTTCGGACCCCGGCCGAGAAGCTCGCCGAGCTGATCGAGGGGCTCGAGACGACCGGCGCCGAGCGCTGACTCGCTTCGGCCTACGGCCTTCGCTCGACAGCGCTCGGACTAGATGAAACGATGCGAGACGTCAGGGGTGGTGCAGCGACCGGTTGAGGTCGCAATGGAAAGCGGCGGCCTTCGGAGATACTGCTTAGGCGATGTCGGAGGAGAACGTTGAGGTCGTGCGCCGGAACCTGGAGGCGTTCAACTCAGGGGACTATCAGGCCTGTCTCGAGACGATCGACCCGGATGTCGAGTGGCACCCACCGCCCGATATTCCAAACGCGGAGGTCGCTCGTGGGCGGAAGGAGCTGATCGCGAACTTCCAGGACTGGCTCGGCGCATGGGACGAATACAGATCGGTTCCCGAAGAGATCCGCGAGGGCCGCGACAACACGGTGCTGGTCACGTCCTTGGAGACCGCACGAGGCAAGGGGAGCGGGATCGAGGTCCGGTCACGGCGCGTTACCGGCGTATTCACGGTCCGATCAGGCAGGATCGTCCACTTCAGGGCGTATCTGAACCAGGCTGAGGCCCTGAAAGCGGCCGGGCTGTCGGAGTAGCCGCTGGAGCTAGGCGAGCTCCTCCTCGTCGTCGCCCTCCCGCTCGTCCTCCTCGCTCTCCGGCTGCAGCAGGGAGTCGAGGGTGTAGGCGACGCACTCGGCGATCGCGTCGGAGCCGCTCTCCTCGGCCCCCCACTCCTCGGCGAACTCCTCGGGACCGAGCGCGGCGAGCTCCTCCTGGCAGAGCCGGTCGGCCTCGCGGGTCGCGGCCCTGACCTTGCGGCGGGCGCGCTTCGCGCAGGCCCGCATCGCATCGGCCTCGCCGTACTTCCTCTCGAAGGCCCGGCGCCCGCTCTCCTTGCGCTCCTTGGCGCAGCTGCGCGCGGCGAGCTTGTCCACCCCGGCGGCGGCCTGCTTCGCCGGCGCCGGACCGTTGGCCCCCAGCACCAGCGCGAGCAGCGCCACGATTGCCAGGCTCACTCGCGTCATTCGACCCTGATCGGCACGATGCGCGCGGCCGGCGGCCCGTCCCGAGGGGGTTTGGACGAACGTCCATCCGCCTAGACTGGCTCTACATGAACGCTTTCAGGGACGTGGTGACCAGGACCGGCTCGACCGCCGCGCGGGGGCGCTGGCTGGCACGGGGCGCCTGGCTGCTGGCGGCCGCCGAGGTGGTGGTGGCGGTGCGCGACCACGTCAACACCCGGCTCGACGAGAAGGAACGCCGGCGCCTGGTCCAGATCGTGCGCAGCTCCCGGGGCCGGCCCTCCAATCTCGACGACCGCGAGCGGGCGGAGCTGCAGGGGCTGCTCGGCCAGATCGAGCCGCGCGAGCTGATCAAGACCGTCGCCACCAGCGGCTTCGCCGGGCGCCTGCGCCGAAGGTAGGCCTGGGGCGGTAAACCCCGCGCGAAGTGGCGAGTTCCGATCGCTATGCGGTCATAACTCGCCAAAAGAGTGCGGCCGCCCCGGTCGCCCGGGACGGCCGCGGCCGTGTCCTGCTGTCTTGATCGGGAGCTTGGTGTCTAGACCTTCACCGCGCGCGAGGCGAGGTGGATGCCGACCTTGCGCTTGACGCGCTGCAGCGCGTTGTCGACGGTCTTGGTGTCGCAGTCGAGACGCTCGCCGATCACCTCGTAGGAGCGTCCGTCGAGGTAGAGGGCGAGGACCTGGCTCTCCAGGTCGGAGAGGACGCTGGTCAGGCAGGCGACCAGGCTCTCCAGCTCCTCGCCGGCGATCACCTGGTGGGCCGGGTCGCGGATCGCGGGGCCCGGCAGCACCTCCTCCAGGCTGGTGTCCGAGTCGGGTCCGGCCGAGGCCGGGGTCTGACTGAACGAGACGTACTGGTTGAGCGGCGTGTGCTTGTTGCGCGTCGCGGTCTTAACCGCGGTGATGATCTGCCGCGTGATGCAGAGCTCGGCGAAACCGCGAAAGCTCGACTCCCGCTCGGGGCGGTAGTCGCGGATCGCCTTGAACAGGCCCAGCATTCCCTCCTGCATCAGGTCGTCGGCGTCGCCGCCGAGCAGGAAGTAGGACGAGGACTTGACGCGGATGAAGCGGCGGTAGCGCCGCACCAACTGGTCGTAGGCGTCCCCCCGGCCGTTCTTCGCGAGCGCGACCAGGAACTCGTCGTCGCACTCCGCGCCAGCGCTGCGGGCGCCGTCGGGGATCGCCCGCGCCTGGACGACGGCATGCTCTTCCGTGCTAGGGGTAGGTACTGCCACAGCAACCTCCTCCGATCTCGGTTGTCCGTGGCGCTCCGCACCTCCCGCGGGGGGCGCCCCTCCCATGAGAACGCTGTCTCGTCGATCCGAGGCTCGCTCTCGCGGCGCACAGTGGCACGGCGCCCCGCCGCTGTCAATCAAGGTTCGGGTCCGACGCAATTTCCATTGCAGGATCCGTGCCTGGACCTACCCGAAAGGGGGCATCCGTCCGCCGCCGCGGTTAGTGCAAGGGTGCGCGACAGCGCAACCCGCTCAATGAAGTCGCGCGCGGCGTGCGTTTGCGTCCAGAGCGGCCCAAATGACTCAGCGGGCCCGTACCGCCTCGAACAGGATCACGGCCGCGGCGACAGAGGCGTTGAGCGATGCAACCCGGCCGCGCACCGGGATCGAGACGAGCTCGTCGCAGGCCCCGGCGACGCGGGGCCGCAGGCCCTTGCCCTCCGAGCCCAGCACGAGCACCGCGCGCCCGCCCCAGTCCAGCTCGGTGTAGCGC
>JBOGZI010000113.1:0-2659 GCA_050697275.1 Solirubrobacterales bacterium
GATCTACCCGGCCCTGGCGGGGCTTACCGGCTCGGCGGCGGGCCGCGCGGCGCTCGGCGCGAGCGGCTATCTCTGGCTCGCCGCGGCCGAGCAGATCCTGGACCGCAAGCTCCTCTTCGGCCCCGAGCTGGCCGCCCCGGCCGGCTGGCAGCAGTCCGCCGGGGTCACCTTCGGCGACGTCCTGGTCCCCCTGCTGAGCGGCCCGGTGCTCGCCGCGGCCGCGGTCTGGGCGATCGCCGCGGCGCTGCTGCCGCTGCTCGTGCGCGGCCGCGCCCCGGTCCTCGACGGGCTGGGCGCCCTGATCTGGGCGGCGGCGCTGATCACCGCGCTGCGAGTGGTGGCGGGGCCGGGCGCCGACCCGCCCGGACTGCTCTTCGCGGCGCTGCTCGCCGCCTGCATCGCGGCGCTGCTGGCCAGGCGCCTGCAGACCGCCCCCTCGCCGATCGCCTCGGCGGCCGGTGGGACTGGTATGAGCGGGACCGCCTAGGATTTCGCAGGCGGTCGGACCGGCCGCGGGGCAGCAACCACCCGAAGGAGCAGGAAATCAGCGTTCTACGCAACCTGGAAGCCCGGATCGAGGGCCTCGTCGAGGGCGTCTTCAGCCGCGCCTTCAGCTCCGGCGTGCAGCCGGTGGAGATCGCGCGCAAGCTCGCCAAGGAGATGGACGCCCACAAGACCGCCTCGGTCGCTCGCGTCTACGTCCCCAACGAGTACACGGTCTGGCTCTGCCCGGAGGACTATGCGCGCTTCAAGGACTACGAGAGCTCGCTCGCGCAGGAGCTCTCGGGCCACCTGCTCGAGCACGCCCGGCATCACGACTACGACCTCTTGACCAGACCGGTCGTCAACCTCGACGAGGACGATCGCCTCCGCCTCGGGGAGTTCGGGGTCCAGACCCGGTTGGTCCGGCCCCCGCAGCGTCAGGGCGCCGAGGCGACCCAGGGCGAGCACGGCCACACCATGGTCTACTCGGCCACCCAGGCGCAGAAGGCGAAGTCGAAGCGCCGCCCCGAGCAGGCCTTCTCCGAGACCCGCGCGATCGTCGCGCTGGACGACCGCCGCTACGTGCTCGACGGCCCGACCGCGACCATCGGCCGTTCCAAGGAGTGCGAATGCGTGCTCGACGATCCCAACATCTCCCGCCGCCATGCGGAGCTCCGCCGTTCCGACGTCGGGGACTGGCAGGTGGTCGACCTCGGCTCCACCAACGGGGTCAAGGTGAACGGCCGCCGCGTCTCCTCGGCCCGGCTCTCGCCGGGCGACGAGGTGACCCTCGGAACCACCTCCTTCGCCTTCGACATCGAGCAGTGAACGACCTCGCGCCGCTCGCGCAGGCGAACGACCTCGAGCCGCTGGCCGTAGCGCTCAGGTTCGGCTTTCTCGCCGTGCTCTACCTGTTCCTGTTCTGGGTGATCCGGATGGCGCTGCGGGACCTGCGCGGCACCGCCTCACCCGGGATCGAGACCGGCTACCACGAGGCGCTGCACGGCGATCAGGAGAACACCGACGCCTTCCTCGTCGTCCAGGAGGGCGGGGGCCTCAACTCCGGCGAGCACTTTGATCTGTTCGGCGGGATCTCGCTGGGACGATCCCCCGACGCCGACATCCGGCTCGACGACCGCTACGCCTCGGGCATCCACGCGCGGGTGTTCAGCCGCTCGGGCGCCTACGTCGTCGAGGACATGAACTCGACCAACGGGACGCTGCTCAACTCGCAGGAGCTGCACGGGGAGGCGGAGCTGACCCCCGGCGACGTGATCCGGATCGGGGACACTGAGCTCCGCTTCGAGGTCTCCTAGCGCTTGATAGAAGGTCGCTGATGCTGATCGTCACCGAAGAGGCGTACAAGACAGACACCGGCCGCCAGCGCCACGCCAACGAGGACTCCTACTTCGCTCAGGCGCCGGTGTTCGCCGTCGCCGACGGGATGGGCGGCGCCCAGGCCGGCGAGGTCGCCTCCCGGATCGCCGCGGGCGCCTTCGAGCAGGGCCTCGACGCGGAGGCCTCCGCCGAGGGCCAGCTGCGCGAGATCGCCCAGGAGGCCAACCGCGAGATCCACGAGCTCGCGCAGAAGGACTCGTCCCGGGCCGGCATGGGCACCACCCTGACGGCGGCGCTGCTCCGCGACGACGAGGTCGCCTTCGGCCACGTCGGCGACAGCCGCGCCTACGTGCTCCGCGACGGCGAGCTGAAGCGGCTGACCAAGGACCACTCGCTGGTCGAGGAGCTGCGCAGGCAGGGCCGGCTCACCGACGAGCAGGCCGAGGAGCACCCGCAGCGCTCGATCATCACGCGGGCGCTCGGCCCCGAGCCGAAGGTCAACGTGGACACGATGACCTTCCCGGCCAAGGACGGCGACGTCTTCCTGCTCTGCAGCGACGGCCTGACCACGATGGTCAGCGACGAGGAGATCACCGCCATCCTGCTCGAGTCGAGGAACCTCCGCAGCGCGGTCAACAAGCTGGTCGACTCGGCCAACAGGCGAGGCGGACGCGACAACATCACGGCCGTCGCCTTTGGCGTGGCGGAGGCCGACGAGGCCGGGGACGAGGGGGCCACCCTGGTCTCGAGGACCGCCGAGGGGGCCGGCCTGACCGGCGAGCGGGTCAGGGCCGCCGCCGACCGGCTGCGAGGGCAGGGGCCGATGCCCGCGCCGCAC
>JBOGZI010000114.1:0-3991 GCA_050697275.1 Solirubrobacterales bacterium
ATCAACAACACGCCGATCGTCACCGGCGGCTGCATCTTCGTCGCCTCCTCCGACGGCACGGTCGCCGCGCTCGACGCCGACGACGGCTCGGGCGTCTGGTCCACCAGGCTCGATCCGGGAGTGCCCGCGTTCGGCGGCGGCCTGGTCGGCTCGCCCGCGGTCACCGCCGACTCGGTGCTGGTGGCGATCAACCGGGAGGGCTCCCCCTATGTCGCGAGTCTCGATCGAGCGACGGGCGCCGAGCGCTGGCGGACCGTCGTCGACGAGCAGCCCCAGTCAGGGATCAACGCCAGCGTCGTGGTCCACGACGGGCTCGCCTTCGTCGGCTTCTTCGGCAGCCCGGCCCCCGGGACGTCCGAGCGCGGCGGCTTCGTGCTGATCGATGCCGCCACGGGGGCGATCGTGAAGAAGACCTACACGATCGACGACGCCTCGTTCGCGCAGGGCTACGCCGGCGCTGGGAGCTGGTCTACCCCGGCGATTGACACCGCGGCGGGCTTCGCCTACGTCGGCACGACGAACCCGCACAATCCCCAGCTCGAGCACGAGCGGGCCGACTCCCTGATCAAGGTCGATCTGCGGCGCGACAGCCTGACCTTCGGCGAGATCGTGGCCTCCTACAAGGGACGGCCGGATACCTACGCGCCGGGATTGGCCGATCAGCCCGCCTGCGACACGGCGCCCGACGTCTATTACGTGCCGCCGTTCAGCGCCACCTGTATCCAGCTCGACCTCGACTTCGGCGCCTCGCCGAACCTGTTCACCGACGCCAATGGCAACCAGCGGCTGGGTGCGCTACAGAAGTCGGGCGACTACCACGTGGTCGATCCGGCGGACATGACCGGGGTCTGGCGCCAGACGGTGGGGATTCCCTGCTTCGGCTGCAACGCCGCCTCCTCGGCCTTCGCGAACGGCAGGGCCCTGGTCGCGGCGGGCCCCCCGGGTCAGTTCGTCGTGCTCGACGGCACCTCGGGCTCGATCGCGGGCGCGGGGCACCTCACCGGCCCCACGACCTACAACGCGGTGAGCTCGGCGAATGGCGTCGTCTACGTAATCGACTCGGCCGGGTTCCTCAACGTCTTCGACGCGAGCAACGGCCTCCAGCTCGCCAAGCGCAACCTCCAGGGTGATACCGGGGCCACGATGAGCACCGCCACCAGCGCGAGCGGGGTGGCGATCGCCCGCGACACCCTGTTCGTCGCCGCCTCCGGCTACGTGATCGCGCTCAGGCCGGGGGAGGGATCGCCGACGCCCTCTCCTCCGCCGGTACCTGCGGCGGACCCGACCATCCTCGCCGGGCCCGGAGCCCAGAGCTACGGCTACCTGACCCCGGTGATGGTCGCCGAGGCCGGCGGGCGGCTGTCCCTCAGCAACAGCGACCTCTCGCTGCACGACGTCGTCGCTCGTGACCTGGGCCCCGACGGCCAGCCGCTCTTCAGGAGCCGGCTCGCGGCGCTGGGCGAGACCGTGCCGGTCGAGGGGCTCGACCGGGTGCAGCCCGACACGACCTACCCCTTCTACTGCAGCATCCACCCGGGGATGACGGGCCAGCTCGTCGTGCGTGCGGGGCAGGGGGGATGAGGACGCGCGAGGTGAGCGGATGATCGACTGGCGGCGCACCGGGCCCTCCCTCACCGCGGGACCAAGCCGGTTCTCGTGGCCGGACATGCCCGAGGATCTCCCGGTCGACGTGATGCCGTGCTCCAACGAGGAGTACTTCCCGCCGGAGCCGAGCCGCGAGCAGCTCGCGATCATGGAGCTCGCCGACCGCGAGACCGAGCGCCTGCGGGGCAAGTTCAACATGAGCCGCCGCCAGTTCGTGCGCACCGCGGCCGCGACCACGATCGGGTTCTGGGCGATCGACGCGGTGCGGATGGGGCGCTTCGGCAACTACGGCTTCGCCCACAACACCGCGACCCTCGATGCCTGCGACTTGGAGTGGGCCGGCAGGGGGGGACTGGAGACGCTGCGGAACCTGCCCGGGGAGTTCATCTTCGACGTCCAGTCGCACCACGTCGACCCCGACGGCATGTGGCGGGTGACCAACCCCGCGATCCACGCCTTCTTCGCGGCGGTCTGGCCGCAGGCCTCGACCGTGACCGGCGACAGGCCGGGGCTGCGTCCGGACGGCTCGATCCGCGGGGGCGGCGCCGGGGAGATCGACCCGATCGCCAACCTCTCGCGCTTCCATTACCTGAAGGAGCTCTTCCTCGACTCCGCGACGACGATGACGGTGCTCTCCTGCGTGCCCACCTCCCCCGACAGCGACAATCCCCTGCCCCTCGCCGAGGCGTCGGAGACGGTCAACACCGTGAACCACCTGGCCCGCTCGCAGCGTTCTGTGATGCACGCCTTCGTGATGCCGAACCGCGGCTCCCCGGCCGGCGACAACGCCCCGTTCATCAGGCCGCCGTTCCTCGACGAGGAGCTCCAGCTGATGATGGAGCGCGCGCAGACCTACCGCGGCATCCTGCGCGGCTGGAAGACCTACTGCTCCTGGGGAAGCGTCCCCAACGCGAGCGGCTGGTGGCTCGACAGCGACACCGGGATGGCCTTCCTCCAGCAGGTCCGGAAGGTGAGCGAGGCGGTGCCGGAGGTCGGGCGGGTGGTGGCCACCCACAAGGGCTTCGCCCTGCCCGGCTTCGACGCGGAAAAGAGCACGCCGCGCGACATCGGGCCCGCCGCGAAGGCCTTTCCCGACATCAGCTTCCTCGTCTACCACTCGGGCTACGACACCGGCGATGAGCAGCGCCCCTATCGAGGCGACGCCGAGGCCCGCTCAGACACCAACACCGTCGACGCCCTGATCAAGAGCCTGCGGGAGAACGACTACGACGCCACCAGGTTCCGCAAGAAGAACCAGAGCTTCGGCAACGTCCCCAACGTCTACGCCGAGCTGGGCTCGGTCTGGCGCAGCGTCATGAACGACCCCGACCAGTCCGCCCACCTGCTCGGCAAGCTGATCACCTTCGTCGGGCCGAAGCGGATCTGCTGGGGCACCGACAGCCTCTGGTACGGATCGCCCCACGCCGAGATCATCGCCCTGCGCCGGTTCCAGTTCACCGAGGAGGGCAAGGAGTTCTACGGCCTGCCCTACGGGCTCGAGGGCGACGTCAAGGATCCCACCCGCAGGGCCCCGAGGCCACAGCGCACGATCCGCAATGCGATCCTGGGCCGGAACGCGGCCGGCGCCTACGGGATCGACCCGGACGACCGCCGCCACGAGATCCTCTGCGACGACGTCAACGCGCTGCGGGAGGAGGACTACCTGGTCGGGAGCCCCGGCAGCGAGGGGGAGTCCGCGCCGCTCGCCTCCAACGTGGCGCCCGGACCGCGCACCCGTCGGGAGGTCCTCTCCGCCCTCACGAACAACCCCTGGTCGCCCTGACGTCCGAGAGAGACGTCTCCCGAAGCCCGGGTTATCGAAGCAACGCCAGCGTCGTCGCGGCCACGATCGCGATCGGGGTCCCGATCAGGCTGAGCCGCGCGAAGAAGCGCTCGAACGGCCCCCGGTAGCCGACGCTCTCCATCAGCAGTAGGGCGCCGACGTGCCCGAGGTTGATCAGGAAGAAGCCGCCGGCGATCAGGTAGATCGCGCCGCAGTGCGAGAGGGAGGTCCCCGCCCGATCGCCGCCGGGCGAGCCGCAGGAGGCGGCGATCACGAACAGCGCGACGGTGCCGAAGACGGCCACCAGCAGTCCCAGCCCATCCTGGGTGCGGATCGGAGGGAGGTTGGCGGAGATCCGCCTGCCCTCGCGCGAGCGATCCGCGCCGGCGCCCAGCCGGTGGCGTTCCGCCACCCGGTCGCCGTCGCCACTCACCCGGACCTCGGTGACGGGCTGCTCGAACTCCCGCTTGACCCGTCCGAGCAGGTCCTTCTCGCCGTAGGCCGCCGCGTTCTCCTCGGCATGTGAGACGAGGACGATTCGATCGACCGGCTCCTTCTGCAACTCGTCGCTGATCGCCATGACGGGATCCGAGTCGCCGACCT
>JBOGZI010000115.1:0-3169 GCA_050697275.1 Solirubrobacterales bacterium
CCACCACGCCGACGACGCCGTCCTGGTCGAGGCCGTCGTCCGCGGCACCCACAGCGGTCCCCTGCGCAGCCTGCCCCCGACCGGCCGGAGCTTCGAGCTGCCGATCCTCTCGATCTTCGTCTTCGAGGACGACAAGCTGGTCTGCGAGCGCGTCTACTTCGATGCGACCACCACCCTCCGCCAGCTCGGCATCGCCCGCGACCCGCTCAGCCTCGGCGGCCGCCTCCAGGCCGCGATCGCCCACCCCTGGACGATCGGCCGCGGCCTCGTCCGCCGGGTGATCGGCCGCTAGGTCACTTCAGCAGCCGCGAGAGGCGGCGGTCCTTCAGCACCCTGCCGCCGGTCTGCTCCTCGGGGCAGTAGTTGGTCTGGTGCTCGGCGAAGAAGACCGCCTCGATCGTGGTCCCGCAGCGGGGGCAGGGCTCGCCCTCGCGCCGGTGCACCTTGAGCGGCATCGGCAGCTTGTCGGGGACGGTCTCGCCGATCACCTCCTGGTATTGCTCGAGCGCGTCGCCGAGCACGTGCAGGCCGTCGTGGAGGCGCTTGATCTCCTCGCCGCGCAGCTCGGAGCCCTGCTTGAAGGGGGAGAGGCGGGCCTCCCAGAGGATCTCGTCCACCCAGGAGCGGCCGATCCCGGCGATCACCCGCTGGTCGCGGAGCAGGGGGTGCAGATGCCGCGACTGGTCGACCAGCTTCACGAACTCGGCGAAGGGCGGCGCCGGCCAGGCGTCCGGGCCGAGCGTTGCGACCATCTCGTCGCCGCCGACGTCCCAGGTGTCGAGCAGCTTCGCCCAGGCCGACTGCTTGGTGCCGAACTCGCGCAGCCGCAGCTCCCGCCCGTCCGCGAGTCGGACCAGGATCCGCGAGCGCCGGTCCTTCAGCGAGGCGCGCTTGTCGAAGAGCTGCAGCCGCCCCGCCGACATCAGGTGGACCAGCAGGCTGAGCCGCCGGTCGGGCGGGACGCTGTCCGGACTGACGAAACCGACCTCGAGCATCTTCCCCCGCCGGCCGAGCCCGACGACCCGCATCCCGGCGAGATCGTCGAGTGGGGGTTCGAAGGTCTTCAGGGTGGCGACGCCGGTGGCGAGCGCCGATTCGACCTCGGCGTCCTCCAGGGCCGCGTTCAGGCGCCGCGCCGTGATCTCGACCTCGGGCAGCTCGGGCATCCCCCAAGCCTAGAAGCGGCCGACCGCCGGCTTCTCGGGCGCGGCCGATAGACTGTGTTCACATTCGCTTTGCCTCGAGGCCCAAGGCGAAACGGGTTGCTCCTCACCGAGGACCCTCGCATCAGGGCCGGGGCGGCGAACATAGGAAGGAAAGGAAGCGGGAAATGCCCGTCGAGCAACTTCCCACCGTGACACAGCCTGCGGCCCCGCCGCTGGGCCACGAGCCCACCACGCTGGGCCCCGACGAGCTGCGCTCGCTGAGCGAGGAGGTCCGCACCCTGGCGAGGGAGCAGGACGCGGTGATCCTCGCGCACAACTACCAGGTGTCCGAGGTCCAGGACGTCGCCGACTTCGTCGGCGACTCGCTCGGCCTCTCCCGCGAGGCGGCTGCGACCGACGCCGAGGTGATCGCCTTCTGCGGAGTCCACTTCATGGCGGAGACTGCCTCGGTCCTCTCTCCGGACAAGACCGTGCTGATCCCCGACCTCCGGGCCGGCTGCTCGCTCTCGGACTCGATCACCGCCGATCAGCTCCGCGAGTGGAAGGCGAAGCACCCCGGGGCGAAGGTGGTGATGTACGTGAACACCTCGGCCGAGGTCAAGGCCGAGACCGACTACTGCTGCACCTCGGCCAACGCCGTGGACGTCGTCCGGCACATCTGGCGCGAGCACGGCGAGGACACCACGATCCTGTTCGGGCCCGACATGTGGCTGGGCGCCTACGTCGAGCGCGAGACGGGGATCGCCGACGACCCCGAGCGGCGCCGGCGCTTCCTGATCTGGCACGGCGAGTGCCACGTCCACGCCGCGATCCGCCCCGCCGACATCGAGGAGATGCGCGCCGAGCACCCCGACTCCGACTTCCTGATCCATCCCGAGTGCGGCTGCACGACCAACGTGCTCGAGCACGTCGCCTCGGGCGACATCGACCCCGAGGGCGTCCACCTGCTCTCCACCTCCGGGATGCTCCGCCACGTCAAGGAGAACCCGGACCGCTCGTTCATCATCGCCACCGAGACGGGGATGCTCTACCCGATCCAGGAGGCCGCCCCCGAGGCGGAGCTGATCGCCGCCAATCCCTGCGCGATCTGCCCGTTCATGAAGATGATCACCCTGCCGAAGCTGCGCGACTCGCTGCGCGAGCTGAAGCACGAGGTCAAGGTGCCCGAGGAGATCGCCGAGCGGGCGAAGCTGCCGATCGAGCGCATGGTCGCGATCGGCTAGCCACAACCCCCGCGTTGTCCGGGGGTTAAGGATTCAGTGCCGGCGGTCGATTCGAATCACACTGTGTACCGGATGATTCGTCGAACCCTGCTCGCGCTCGCGGCGGCGGCCCTGCTGCTCCCCGCGGGCACCGCTTCGGCCGCCGAGGGGGATTTCGAGTGGCAGGTGGTCGGCGGCCACAACGCCACCATCCAGGAGTACCCGTGGCAGGCGGCTCTCGTCTTTCCGGGGAGCGGGAGTGCCTTCCAACGCCAGTTCTGCGGCGGGGTTCTGATCACGCCTCGGATCGTGCTCACGGCCGCCCACTGCGTCTCCGTTGCGCTTGTCCCAGACGACCCGAGCGAGGTGAACGTCGTCATCGGGCGGACCACCCTCTCCGACGCGGACGCGGGCGAAGAGATAGGCGTCATGGCGGTCGACATCCAGAGCCTGGACGACCCTTATCCCTCGGGGCCGCCGGCGCCGCAGTACAACCCGGAGACAGATGAGAACGACGTCGGCTACCTTGTGCTCAACGCCGCGCCGGCGGGAACAACGGCGCAGACGATCGATATCGCAGCAGGTGGCGGCGGGCCGGATGACGAGTCGGCCGTCTGGGCGCCGGGGGTGTTCAACGAGGTGAGCGGCTGGGGGGCGACCGCGGAGACCGGAAGCGCCGGCAGCGACTCACTGCTGGCGGCGAGCGTGCCGATCGTCTCCGATGCGACCTGCGCCAGCCCCAGCTACTACGACACACGGTTCAAGTCGTCCAGCATGGTCTGCGCGGGGTATCCGGAGGGC
>JBOGZI010000116.1:0-4867 GCA_050697275.1 Solirubrobacterales bacterium
GTCGTACTCCCTCCGGCGGTTGCTGTGTCGGTTGCACGGCCAAGCGGAAGCGACGTCAGTAGTGCCACCGCTACTGCTTCTCGTCCCGAGCGGCGTCTGCCTGCGGGTCGCAACACGCCCGCAACCACGCGAATGGGGGCGTCAGCTCAGCCAGACTCGGTGCTGTCCCCCCGCCTGTTTGCAGGAAGCCGCTCGCGGGCGATCTGATCGCGAAAGGCGGCGTCTTCGGCCTCGACCCTGCGCGCCTCCGCCACCACCTCGTCGATCTGCCCGTCCGGGATCACGACGGCGCCGGAGGAGTCGGCAAACACGTACTGGCCGGGCATCACCGCTACGCCTGCGACGACCACCGGCACATTTGGCTGAAACGGCGTCACGCTGTCGCCTCCCCAGCGCGTCGCCTCCCCCGAGCAGTAGGCGGCGAAGTCGTAGCGCGCGAGCTCGTCGAAGTCGCGCAGGCGGCCATCGGTGAGCACCCCGGCACACCCGTGCTCCTGGAGCCGCAGCAGCTTGGTGCCCCCGCCCATCGAGGTGTCGGTATAGCCGTTCGACGCCAGTACGACCACCTTGCCGGCCGGGTCGTCGCCGACCGCCTCGTGGAAGAGGTTGGCGAGGTTGTAGCGCTCGGGGTCGAGGGTGGCGGAGCAGCTCGGGAAGTAGGAGATCGTCACCGCCGGGCCGAACAGGATCCGCCCGGGCGTCGGGCTGACCAGGTCGAGGATGTGGCAGCGGTGGCGGTGCAGGCGGCCCATCGCATCGACGAGGTCGGCGCACTTGAGGCCGGCGACGTCCATCAGCCGAGTGGCGGGGGCGGGATGCTGGTCTCCGGGCGCTGGACGGCGGGCCCTGTGCCTAGCCGGGCACGGCGGCTTTCGCCGCGGTCACTATCCGCTCATGCGTCTCCTCCGGGTGGGAGATCATCGCGCAGTGTCCGCTCGCAACCTCGATCGTGTCGGCGCCCATCCGCTGTGCGAACTGCCTCTCGGCGTCGGGTGGAATCACCTCGTCGTTCTCGGCGACCAGATACCACGAGGGAAGTGACTTCCACGCGGGGGTGCCCATCACGTCGTCGAACGTGGACATGCTCAGAGGCTGCTGGACGGCGTACATGACCTTCGCCTTGACCGGATCGATGTCGGCGGCGAAGTGAGCGAGGAAGTCGTCCTCGGGGATCCAGGCGAAGCCCTCCGAGTCGACGTCGATGTTCGCCGTCGCCGGAGTCGGAGGACCTTGCTGTAGCAGCCCGCCGATCGACTCACCCTCGTCGAGGCCGAAGCCCGCGATGTAGACGAGGCCGACGACGTTCGGCGCGTCGGTGCCGAGAGAGGTGATCACCTGGCCCCCGTAGGAGTGGGCGGCGAGAACGGTCGGGCCGCTTTGGCGGGTGAGCACGTGGCGGACCCTCGCGACGTCATCCGCGAGCGAGGTCTCCGGAAGCTGAGGGGCCGTGACTTTGTAGCCGTCGGCCTGCAGACGCTCGATTACGTTGCTCCAGGAGGAGCCGTCGGCCCAGGCTCCGTGGACAAGGACGATGTTCGGTAATCCGGCCATGAGTCGACTCCTTTCGTGGGGACGCCAACCCTACAGCGCCGCGGTCGGGGCTCAGAACGCGTTCGCGGCCGACTTCCACTCCCGGAGGCGCTGCGCGATGAGCTCGGCGCGCTCCTCCTCGCTCCCGCCCTCCAGGACTTCGAGGTCTGAGGGGTCGGCTCGAAGGTAGATGCCGGCGGTTCGGGCCTTCAGCCCGGCGTTTTGATCCCGGGTCGTCCAGTACCCGGTGGCGCGGTCGGTGGTCTCCACCGTGATCTCGCCGGTGCCCTCGTACTGCGGGGCATTCGGGTCCCGCGGGCGCTCGCCCTTGTAGTAGTAGAAGATGCCGGCCGGATCCCTGCGCTCCTTCGCGGCCTCGCTCCAGTAGCGGGCCGACACGGTGCCGTCCTCCTGCCAGGCCCGGCCGGTCATGTTCAGGCCACCTTCGCGGTCCCGCGAGATGCGCAAAAGGCCCACCGCCGACGGTTCGTCCTCGGTCCTCTCGGTCAGCGAGAGCTGCCACCAGAGCCCGTCGACCGGTCCGCGGCGACCCTCGGTCTCGATCGCCTTGCGGAGCTTCTGGTTGATCTCTCGAACCTCCGCCGGGCCGGTGGCCGGGTCGTAGCGGACGGCGGTGAGCCCGAGCAGGTCGCTCGGCAGCTTCGAATCGTTCGCGTGGAGGATGAACGTGCGCCGGATGCCGAGCGCGCCGCCGAACAGCCCGGCCTCGAACACCACGTTGTCGCGCGGCGACGCCTCGCCGGACTCGGATGCATCGGTCGTCGTCCAGTCGTCCTGGGCGAACACGAACGCCGCGAAATCGACCTCCTGGGAGAGCTCGACTAGCCGGTCGAGGGTGGACCGCCCAGGGTTGAACGTGGTCGTCCAGGGCTCGACATCGGCGACCTCCTCGAGCCCGCGCGTGATCGCCTTGAGCAGCTTGGCCTGCTTGCCCGACGACCCGAGGAAGATGCGGGGCTTGTTCATGGGCGATTCATGATGACGGAGGCAGCAAGAGTCTTCACGGCGCGCGGCCCGATCAGCGCCCGGCACTACCCGCGCCCCGGGACCGCAAACGGATCACGGTGCCGCGACCCGCCATACTTAAGCCGTGATGGGCGAGATCGAGACCACCCACCTCCCAGGCGTCGGCGATCGCCATGAGTTCGTCACCGAGTCGGGCGACCGGATCGGCGTGGTGAGTCATATGGACGGCCGCCGCGACCTGATCGTGTTCGATCGCGAGGATCCGGATCGCTGCATCGCCAGGGTCCGGCTGAGCCCCGATGACGTCCAGCAGCTGAGCGAGCTCAGCGCCGGCTCCTGATCGCCTAGAGGGCCTGCTCCGTGAGTCCGCCGCTCGGCGCCGTCGAGGAGGTCGGGGTACTCCTCGAGCTCGGCGTCCTGCTGCTTGCGCTTGCGGTGCTCGCTCGCGTCGGCGCCGCGCTCGAGCTCTCGACGATCCCGTTCTACCTGCTGGGCGGCGTCGCCGCGGGCGCCCTCGACCCGTTCTCGCTAAGCGAGGACTTCATCGAGCTCGGCGCCCAGATCGGGGTGATCCTGCTGCTCTTCATGCTCGGGCTCGAGTACTCGCCGGACGAGCTGACGGCGAATCTGCGCGCCAACCTGCCGGGCGGGGCGCTCGACTTCGCGCTCAACTTCTCGATCGGGTTGGCGGCTGGGCTGTTGCTGGGGTGGAGCGTCACCGCCGCCTTCCTGCTCGCTGGCGCCGTTTACATCTCCTCCTCGGGGGTGATCGCCAAGGTCCTCGACGATCTCGGACGGATCGGCAACCGTGAGACGCCGAGCGTGCTCTCGCTGCTCGTTCTCGAGGACCTGGCGATGGCGGCGTACCTGCCGATAGCGACGGTGCTGATTGCTGGTGGAGCTGCATTCGAGGCCGTCCGCACCGTAGCGATCGCGATCGCGGCGGCCGGCGCGATCCTCATCCTGGGCCTGCGCTACGGAGAGCGGCTGAGCGGGCTGCTCTCGGATCGCTCGAACGAGGTCCTGCTGCTGACGCTGTTCGGGCTGATGCTGGTGGTGGGTGGCGCGGCTGAGCAGGTCCAGGTCTCGGCCGGGGTCGGGGCGTTCCTGGTGGGCATCGCGGTCTCGGGCCCGGTCGCCGAGCGGGCGCGGGTGCTGATCACGCCGTTGCGCGATCTGTTCGCAGCAACCTTCTTCGTGTTCTTCGGACTGCGGATCGATACCGGCGAGCTGCCGGCTGTGCTCGGGCCGGCTCTAGCGCTGGCGGTGGTGAGCGGGGCGAGCAAGTTCGCCGTCGGTAGCTGGGCCGCCAGGCGCGCCGGCGCCGGGGAGCGCGGCCGTCGCCGCGCGGGGACGATCTTCATCGCGCGCGGCGAGTTCTCGATCGTGATCGCGGGGCTCGTGGTGAGCGCCGGAGTCGAGCCCGAGCTCGGCCCGCTCGTCGCGAGCTACGTCCTGCTCACCGCGATCGGCGGGGCGATCCTCACCCGCTACGCGGACGGGCTGCGACGCGAGCCTGCTACTGAGCCCGTCGAGGCGACCGCCGCGCCCTAGCGGCTCGGTCCGTCAAACGGCAGCCAGGACGGTGGCCAGCTCCTCCGCCACGCCGGTGACCCACGTCCGGATCTCGTCCGCGGTCATCGACGGATTATCCTGCGGAGTGGCGCGCACGAACCCGCTGCTCAGAGACACAGTGAAGAGGCAAGGAGGCATGATGGCGAAGAGCGTTCGCGACGTGATGACCGAGGATCCCCGCTCGATCGGCGCATCGGCATCGGTGATCGAGGCCGCGCGACTGATGCGAGAGGAGCACATCGGCTCGCTCCCGATAACCGACGACGAGCAGCTTCTCGGGATGATCACCGACCGAGACATCACCACGAGAGTGGTCTCCGAGGCCGCAGACCCTAAGACGACGTCGGTCGGGGACGCCTGCTCTCGGGACGTCATCAGTGTTGAGCCCGACAAAGACCACGAAGAGGCGCTCGAGCTCATGGCCCGCCACCAAGTTCGGCGGCTGCCCGTTGTCGAGAACGGCAGGCTCGTCGGCATCGTTGCCCAGGCCGACATCGCCCGCACGGAGAACGAGAAGAGGACCGGTCAGCTCGTCGAGGCGATCTCTGAACCGTCAGAGGGAGAGCGCAGGTAGCGCCACCCGGAGCCGACCTCCGCGGGCCTCCGCAAGCCCGGCCGTTCGGCTCAGGACGCACCGCGCAGCTGCTCGGCGACCACGAGCGCGGCCAGCAGCGCGGTGAGCACTCCCGACGCGACCAGTCCGTCGGCGTCGGCGGCGAGCGGCACGGCGGCGAGCAGCGCGATGACCACCACGGCTCGCGGCACGCTCTGGGCC
>JBOGZI010000117.1:0-9056 GCA_050697275.1 Solirubrobacterales bacterium
GACGTAGAACGCGACCTTCGCCCAGGAGAGGCGGTCGGCGAGCTCGGCGAGCCGGTGGCGCACGCGCAGGCTGCGGGTGTAGGGCTCCCTCGCGACCGCGGCGGCGAGCCCGCTCTCGGCCTCGATCGACTGGACCAGGCGGCGGTAGGTGTAGCGGCCGGAGGCGACAACGTCGCGGTAGGCGGCCTCGGCGATCCGGTGCCGCTCGGTGTCGCGCTGGATCAAGTCCAGCACCTCCTCGACGTTGGAGAGGTCCCGCTTCACCTCGATGTAGTGCTCGCCGGGCCGCAGCACCCCCGAGTACTCCCCCTCGACCAGCACCTGGCAGGTCCGCGTGGCGCAGGCCTCCAGGTGCCGGGGCGAGATCGCGAACAGCTGCAGCTTGCCGTCCTCGCCGGGGAAGCAGGCGGCCTCGACCTCCTCGAAGGAGGCTTCGGGGTGGGCGTCGAGGTAGCGCTGGGTGCGGACCATGAACTCGCCGTTGCGGTCGAGCACCGTCGCCCCTCCCTCCGCCCCGAGGAAGTACTTGCAGGAGGCGAGGAAGCGGTACCAGTCGTCGCCGTGGTGGATGTCGGCCATGTCCACCGAGATGTCGGTCGCCATCCCGCGCGGCTTGGCCGCAGGCGCGAACGCCTCGGCGAGCCGGCGCCGCAGCACGCCGTGCCGGCCCAGCGAGAGCAGCCCGCTCCAGGCTCGGTAGCCGATCTCGATCGGACGCTCGGGCGTTTCCGCGACGATCCGATCCACCCGCCTCACCGTCTCCTCGTCGAGGTAGCCCGCCAGCATGCGGTGGAAGCGGACCCGGTCGTGATCGACCGTGGAGTAGATCTTCCGCCACTCCGACTCCGGGGCGAGCGAGAAGACGTGGTCGACCTCGAATTGCTCGATCAGGTCGGACATCAGGTCCGTGTAGATGCACTCGTCCTGGATCAGGGCGATCCGGGTTGGCGCGAGCTCCTTCAGGGCCTCGGCACGCCGCAGCTGCCAGGCGAGGATCGGGGGCTGCATCCGCTGCCCGGTGAGGGTGTGGTGGAAGACGACCGCGTCGAAGCGGATCCTGCGCAGCCAGCGGGGCACCCGCCGCACGCCCAGGTTGACGTAGAAGAAGCGGCTTCCCCCGTAGCGGCGGAAGGAGTAGAGGTGGTCGCGGTGCCAGGCGCGCAGCGGGTACTGCAGCAGCCCGTAGGCGATCAGCACGTTGGGGCGGTCACCCTCGGCTTGCATGACGCGGGCCAGAATAGGGACGACGCTCGTCAAGGTCCCTAGACTTTCGGCGGTCATGGCCACGAAAGTCGGGATCGTCGGCCTCGGCTACGTCGGTCTACCCCTCGGCGTCGCCTTCGCGGAGGCGGGGCACGAGGTGGTGGGCCTGGACGCCGATCCCCGCAAGATCGACGCCCTCGCCGAGGGCCGCAGCTACGTCGAGGACGTCTCCTCGGAGCGCCTCGCCGCGCTCGTGATGCGAGGGGCCCCCGGACGCGAAGCGGAGGAGGCCCCGTCAGGAAGTTTGGCCGCCACCGGCCGCTCGGCGGACCTCACCTCGTGCGACGCGGTGATCATCTGCGTCCCGACTCCGCTGACCACCTCCCGCGAGCCGGACCTGAGCCACATGGTGGACGCCGCCACCTCGCTCGCCGCCGTGCTGCAGAAGGGGCAGCTGATCGTGCTCGAGTCGACCACCTATCCGGGCACCACCCGCGAGCGGCTCAAGCCGATCCTCGAGGAGTCGGGCCTCGCTGCGGGGCGCGACTTCAACCTCGCCTTCAGCCCGGAGCGGATCGATCCGGGCCGCACCGACTACACGATCAAGACCACCCCGAAGGTGGTCGGCGGCCTCACCGAGGCCTGCGCCGAGCGGGCCGCGGCCCTCTACGGCGAGATCTGCGACGAGGTGGTCACAGTCTCGAGCCCCGACGCCGCGGAGCTGTCCAAGCTGCTGGAGAACATCTTCCGCTCGGTCAACATTGCGCTCGTCAACGAGATGGCGGTGCTCTGCGAGCGGCTCGGGATCGACGTCTGGGAGGTGATCGACGCCGCCTCCACCAAGCCCTACGGCTTCATGCGCTTCGAGCCCGGCCCCGGCATGGGCGGCCACTGCCTGCCGGTGGACCCCTTCTACCTCGCCTTCAAGGCTCGCGAGCACGACTTCTACACCGAGTTCATCGAGCTGGCCGGGAAGATCAACCAGAACCAGCCGCACTGGTGCGTGCAGCGGATCGAGCGCACCCTCAACGACGCGGCCAAGCCGACCCATGGCTCCAAGATCCTGCTGCTCGGGGTCTCCTACAAGTCCGGCGTCGGCGACATCCGCGAGTCCCCCGCGCTGAAGATCATCAAGCTGCTGCGCGAACGCGGCGGCGATGTCTCCTACCACGACCCGCATGTACCGGAGCTGACCGACCAGGGCCTGCGCTCGGCCGATCTCGACGAGGCCACCCGTGAGGCCGACCTGGTCTGCATCGTCACCGCGCATCCCGAGGTGGACCACCAGAAGATGGTGGACGAGGCCGCCCTGGTGCTCGACTTCCGGGGCGTGACGCGTGGGATGCGCGCGCACAACGTGGTTCGCCTCTGATGGCCTCGGCAGCTAGCCTTCCCGACTCCGGCATGAGCAATCCGGTTCGAATCGGCATGGTCGGGCTCGGCTACTGGGGGCCGAACGTCGCCCGAAATCTCGACGCCCTAGCAGGCTGCGAGCTGACCTGGTGCTGTGACGCGGACGACGCGGCACGCGACAAGTGGAGCCGCGTCTACAAGGAAACCCGCTTCACGCACGATCTCGACGAGCTGCTCAACGATTCGCAGCTCGATGCGGTGGCGATCACCACCCCGGTGCCGACCCACGCCTCGCTCGCCGAGACGGCGATCGAGGCCGGCAAGCACTGCTTCGTCGAGAAGCCGCTGGCGCAGAACGTCGCCGACGCCGAGCGCGTCGCCGCACTCGCCGAGGAGCACGGCAAGGTGCTGATGGTCGGGCATCTGCTCGAGTACCACCCCGGGGTTCAGCAGCTGCGCGAGATGATCCAGGAGGGCTCGCTCGGGGATATCCGCTACATGTACGCGCAGCGGCTCAACCTCGGCCGTCTGCGCCTCGACGAGAACGCGCTCTGGAGCCTCGGCGCACACGACGTCTCGGTGCTGCTCAGTCTCGCCGACGAGCTGCCGACGGAGGTCTCGGCCCGCGGCGAGGCCTACATCACCGAGGGGGTCGAGGACGTCGTCTTCGGGTACCTGCGCTTTGAGTCCGGCCTCGCCGGCCACCTCCACCTCTCCTGGCTCGACCCGCACAAGGAGCGAAAGATCACCGTGGTCGGCTCACGGCGGATGGCGTCGCTCAACGACATGGAGATGGAGCGAAAGCTGACTGTCTATGACAAGGGCTTCGACCCTCAGCAGAGCTCGTTCGGCGACCGCGAGTACGTGACCCGAGCGGCCGGAATCTGGAGCCCGCCGATCCCCCACCGGGAGCCTTTGGCGATCGAGTGCGAGCACTTCGTCGACTGCGTGCGGAACGGCGCCACCCCCCGTTCCGACGGCGCCAGCGGTGCCCGGGTCGTCCGCGTCCTGGAGGCGCTTCAGGCCTCCCTGGATGCCGGCGGCGCCCCGCAGCCGGTGGGCGCGGTAACGACGGCTACCGGCGCCTGATCGCGAGCCCCGACGGGTAGCGACGGCCGCACCATGCCTGGGCGCCGCTGTCGGGGCTGAGCCCTCAGGGGGCGGTCGCGGAGCGGCGCTTGGTCACCAGGCGGGCGATCTGCCGCGTGGGCCAGACGATCGGCCGGGAGGCGATGTAGATCGCCAGGCGCAGCGGCGGAACGGTGAACCGCCAGATCCGGGGGTATCGGCGGTAGAGCCAGAAGGTCGCGCCACCGATGTAGCGGCGAAACGCCCGGTAGATCGACCGCCCACCGAGCTGCTGCTGCACCTCGGCGGGGTCCGGAGCTCGCCCCGGGGGGCTGAGACCGGCGTCGATCAGTGCCTGGTCGAAGCCGGCGATGAAGCGCTCGTAGCTGTAGTCGCCCGACGCGATCAGGTCGCGATGCGCGTTTTCGGCCAGCTCGCGCCTCACCGCGGGGTCGCGGAACGCCTCGATCACCTCGTCGAAGTTCGAGAGGTCCTTCTTCAGCGGGATGTAGTGCTCCATCGGTCGCAGCGCTCCGGAGTAGCGGCCCTCGTACATGACTTGGCAGATGCGCAGGGCCGCCGCCTCGAAGTGCCGCGAGCTGGTCGTTCGCAGGGGCACCTTCCAGTCCCAGCGGCCGAGCGCGCCCTGCTCCAGGCGCTCGATGGTCGGATTCTCTCCAGCGGCGAGCAACGCCTCGTACTCCTCGCGCACCTCGTCCTCGAGGTCGACGCAGGAAGCCCCCGACTCGGTGCCGAGGAAGCCCTTGCAGCGGGCCATGAAGCGATACCAGGCATCACCGTAGAGGCGGTCTTGCTCGCGCACGCTGACGTCGAGCCTCAGGTCGGCCGCGGCGCGCTCTCTGAATCGCTCAGCGATCTCGACCTTCTCCATCCCGCCCCGGCCGAAGAAGGGCGGGGTGGGGCGAGCCCGGTAGCCGATGTCTGTGTCGCGCTCCCCGTCGGGGCGGTGCAGGCTCTCGGCGGTGGCGAGCATGTGGGGGTGCACATACGCGGGCACGTGACTGACCAGGGTCGGCACCCGCGTGTAGCGGCGGTAAGTCTGGTCGAAGTACTCGGGCTCGATGCAGGTGTAGACGCAGTCGAAGCGGTAGCGGTCGAGGAAGGCGAAGCGCTTCTGGCAGTACTGGTGCTCGTCCTGGAAGAAGGCGAGCTTGTAGCTGCGCTCGGCGGCATCGAGATAGCCGAGGAAGCCCTCGTCGAGCATGTAGGGCGCCGGACCGCTGGCGAAGACCGAGTAGTGCACCACGATCAGATCGAAGCTGAGCGCCGCGAGGCGCCGCGGAAAGCCCTGGTCGGTGTTCAGCTTCCAGAACGGAAAGCGCGAGTAGCGCTCGAAGGCGTTGATGTGGTCGCTGATCGTCGCCGCATCAGGGAAGAGGGCCGGCCGGTGGTACAGCAGAAGAGCCCCCCGGACGTGCCGCTTTGGCGAGCTCACGCCCGCCTCTGGTTCCATCGTTGGCCCCGCCGGACCCACCTGTCATCCATTCTGTATCGCCGACCTCACCATCTCAGCCAGCCTGGCCTCCTCGTGCTCCCAGCTAAGTACCTGCCTGGCCCGCTCAACGTTCGCTTTGTACTGATCTAGCAGCTCCGGACTCTCGCTGAGAGCGAGCACGGCCGCCACGATCGAGTCCGGGTCCTCGGCGTCCACTTGGAGTCCCAGCCCGTGTTCCTCGGCCAATGCGCGGACCTCGGGCAGCGGCGGATAAAGGATCGGCAGCCCGGCCGCCACCGCACTGAAGAACCGCGTCGGCAGCGCATGCAGGTGGACATCGCCGGCGCGGGTGTTCACGAACGCGACGTCCGCCGTAGCGATCGCGCTGGTCACCTCCGTGGGGGCAACCGGAGCGAGGAGGTGAACCCGCCCTGTGAGCCCAAGGCGCTCCACCTCGCCAGCGTGTTTCTCGTACCCGCTGCCCATCAACGTTAGGTGGACTCGATCGGGCAGCCTCGCGAGGGCCTGCAGCGCCTCGGTCACGGCATCAGAGGGTTTCTCGTTGCCCGCCACCACCAGGAGGAAGGTGCCACGCTCGAGGCCGGAGGCTCGCCGAACGTCGGCGGAGCACTCCTCGTCTAAGCGCATGTCGTGGAGGTTCCGGACGACGAGCGGCCGCCGCCCGTAGCGGCGCTCCAGTAGGCCGGCGACGCCCTCGCTGACGGTGACGAACGAGTCCGCCCGACGCACGCAGCGGCGCTCCACCATGCGGAGGAGCAGCTTGAAGACGTGCGGGTACCAGCGATACCCGGGCCAGGCCCAGTAGGCGTCGTTAGCGTCGTAGACGAACCGCGCCCCCGTCCGCTTGCACATCCTCCAGACGGCTGGGAACTGCCAGAAGAATGTGAGGTAATAGAGGTCCGCGTTGGGCAGCGCCTCCAGGGTCAGCTCGTTATCCCGGCGATAGCTCCGAAGCAGGACGCGGGCCAGCCGGTACTCGTGGTTCCACCAGAGACGCAGCCGGAGCACGTCCGCGCCGATCCGCTTCAGAATCATCGAAACCGGGCGCGGCATCGCCTCGACGAGTGGATGGGAGCGTGGCCTCTCCGTCGCGGACGGCGCCGCCGCCGACTGCGGCACGGGGGTCTCGCTATCCCCGCCCTGGTCCCGTAGCGATTCGGCATCGGAGACCGTGACCAGCTCGAAGGGGAGCTGCTCGGATGCGAGCGCGCTCGGCTCGCCCTCGACCACGGTCGGGGCGTACCCGAGACGACCCAGCGACGATGCGACCTGGAAGGTCCGCTTGTCGCGCTGCACGGCGATCCTGGTGATCGCGACGATTCTCGGGGCGGCGTCGATGGCGCTGCAAGGTAGCTGAGCGCCGGCGCCCGTCCGGGCCTGAATCAGCCTCTAACCTCTCGCCGGTGAGTATCGAGGTCGGCGTCGTCGGGCTCGGCTACTGGGGCCCTAACGTCGCCAGGAATCTCAACGCGATCGAGGGAAGCCGCCTCGCCTGGTGCTGCGAGAGCGATCCGGCGCGCAGGGAGCGCTGGTCGACCGTCTTCCCCACCGCCCGATTCACCGATCGGCTCGACGAGATGCTCGCCGACGAGGCGCTCGACGCGGTCGCGATCACCGCCCCGGTCAGCGACCACGCCCGCTTCGCGGCGCGGGTGCTCGATGCGGGCAAGCACTGCTTCGTGGAGAAGCCGCTCGCCCACTCGATGAGCGAGGCCGCCGATCTGGTCCGCAAGGCCGATGAGCGCGGGCTCGTGCTGATGGTGGGCCACCTGCTCGAGTACCACCCCGCGGTGGAGGCGCTGGAGGCCGAGCTGCGCTCGGGAGAGCTGGGCGACCTCGTCTACATCTACTCGAACCGGCTCAACCTCGGCAAGCTCCGCGAGGACGAGAACGCGCTCTGGGACCTCGGCACCCACGATCTCTCCGTGATCCTGCGGCTTGCCGGGATGCCCGACCAGGCCTCGGCGCATGGCCACCGCGAGGTGAGGGAGGGAGTCGAGGACGTCGTCTTCGCTCACCTCAAGTTCGCCTCGGGGCCCACTGCCCACATGCACGTCTCCTGGCTCGATCCGCACAAGGAGCGCCGCATCACGGTCGTCGGCTCGCGCCGGATGGCTGTCTTCGACGACATGACACTCGAGGGCAAGCTGACGATCTACGACAAGGGATTCGACCCTGACGAGGCGTCGGTCGGCGACTACGTCGCCCGCAGCGGCGCGATCACCAGTCCGCCGATCTCCGAGAAGGAGCCCCTCCGTATCGAGTGCGAGCACTGGGTCGAGTGCATCGCCGAGGGGCGCACACCTCGCAGCGACGGGCACTCGGGGCTCCGCGTGGTGCGCGTCCTGGAGGCGCTTCAGGCCTCCCTCGCAAGCGGCGGGGAGGGCCGCCCCGTGCCCGCCGATCCCCTCGCGGTCGAGGGTGCCGTCGGCTGATCGCCGGGTACGCTCCACGATCGTGAAGGCACTGATCACAGGCGGTGCCGGCTTCATCGGCTCGCATCTGACCGACTCGTTGCTCGCCCGCGGCTGGACCGTAACCGGCGTGGACGACCTCAGCAAGGGAAGAATCTCGAACGTCGAGCACAATCTCGAGCGCGACGACTACGAGTTCGTCGAGATGGACTGCCGCGACCACGAGCGTCTCTCGGAGATGGGCCGCGGGGTCGACGTGATCGTCCACCTCGCCGCGACCAAGATCCCGCGTGACGGGGGCCGGCTGGGCAACGTCACCACGAACCTCGAGGGGGGCCGCTCGGCGCTGGAGGCCGCGCGGCGGAACGACGCCCGCTACGTGCTCGCCTCGACCTCCGACGTGTACGGCAACCGGCCGGACTTCCCGTTCACCGAGGACGGCATCACGGTCTCCGGACCGAGCACCGTCGCGCGCTGGGTCTACGGGATCGGGAAGCTCGCCGACGAGCATATGGCCTTCGGCTACCAGGAGGAGTACGGGGTGCCCGTGACGATCCTTCGCTTCTTCGGCAGCTACGGGGAGCGCCAGTACCTCAACTGGTGGGGCGGCCCCCAGGGGGTCTTCCTCGAGGCGATCTCCAAGGGCGAGCCGATGACGGTCCACGGCGATGGCTCACAGATCCGCTGCTTCACCCACATCGACGACATGACCGAGGCGACTGCGCGCGCCGTCGAGCGACCCGAGGTCGCAGGTGAGGTGATCAACATCGGCAACGACGAGGAGGTGACCATCATGGGCCTCGCCGCGCTGATGCACGAGCTCTCGGACATCGGCGGAGAGCCCCGGATCGAGCTGGTGCCCTACGAGAAGGTGGGAGCCGGCGGCTACCAGGACGTGCTGAAGCGGATCCCCGACCTGACCAAGCAGCGGGAGCTGCTCGGCTTCGAGCCGCGGATCAGCCTCCGGGAGGGAACCAGGCGCCTATGGAAGTGGTACCGCGAGCGCTCCGAGCGCGACGAGGCCGTCCGCGCCTAGCCCCGGTCACTCCCTGACCTTGAGCTCCTCGGCCTTGAGGTGGGTGTAGGTCTCCCCCACGCCGTTCTCCCGGTACCACTCGACCGTCTTCGGGATGCCCTCCTCCATCGGGGTCGTCGGTCTCCAGCCGAGGTCCTCGATCGTCCGGGTTGGATCGAGCAGCAGGGTCGGCGCGTCGTCCTCCGGCCGCGGGCGGACTTCGACCTCGTAATCGAGCTCGACCCCCATCGCCTCGACGATCAGGTCGAACATGTCCTTGACGGGACGATCGGAGCCCGAGCCGACGTTGTAGGGACCGCTGCCGGTGCCCTTGATCCCGATCATCAGCAGGTCGATCAGATCGTCGACGTAGGTCTGGTCGCGGCGCGCGTCCACCACGAAGCACGGCTTGCCCTCGCTGAGCCGCTTGTAGAAGGTCGCCATCGGGCCGGCCATCACGCGCGGGCCGTAGATGTTGGCGAGGCGGAAGCTGACGTAGTCGAGCCCGGAGAGGGCGATGTACTGC
>JBOGZI010000118.1:0-12920 GCA_050697275.1 Solirubrobacterales bacterium
AGATGGCGATCCTCGCCCGGCTCGCCTTCGGGGCCCCGTTCGGTCTCGACGACGTCTCCTACGAGGGAATCGAGGACATCCGGCCCGACGACCTCGCCTACGCCAAGGAGCTCGGCCTGTCGCTGAAGCTGCTCGGCGTCGCCGAGCTGCGCGGCGACGAGATCAGCGTCCGCGTCTTTCCCTGCTTCCTGCACGCGGGCCACCCGCTGGCGCCGATCGAGGGCCCCTTCAACGCGGTGATGGTGGAGGCCCCCGCGATCACCGAGATCACCATGTCGGGTCCGGGCGCGGGCGGTACCGAGACGGCCTCGGCGGTGCTCGGCGACCTGATCTCGGTGATCGCCGGCGGCTCGCCCCTGTTCGAGGAGAACTCGAAGCTGAAGATCGCCAAGGACACCGAGTCGGCCTTCTACCTCCACCTCGAGGTGGACGACCGGCCGGGGGTGCTCGCCCAGGTGGCGAAGGTGCTCGGGGACAAGGAGGTCTCGGTCCGCAGCGTCGTCCAGCGGGGCCACGGCGACGACGCGACGCTGATCATGGTCATGCACCGGGTCTCGGAGAAGCGCTTCGACGCCGCTCTGGGGAGAATCGCCAAGCTCGATCTGCTGCGCTCGCCCCCGCGCGCGATCCGGGTGATCGAGGAAGAGTTCACCTAGTGCCGGTCCCGCTGATCGAGCGTTACCGCGATCGCCTCCCGCTCGAGCAGGGCGACCCGGTGGTGACGCTGAACGAGGGATCGACGCCGCTGATCCACTCCCCGCGGCTCTCGGAGCGGATCGGGGCGGAGGCCTACCTCAAGTTCGAGGGGGCGAATCCCACCGGCAGCTTCAAGGACCGCGGCATGACCGTGGCGGTCTCGCGCGCCGCCGGGGCCGGGGTGGAGGCGATCATCTGCGCCTCCACCGGGAACACCGCCGCCAGCTGCGCCGCCTATGCGGCCCGCGCCGGGCTGCGGGGCGCGGTGATCGTGCCCGAGGGCAAGATCGCGATCGGCAAGCTGGCCCAGGCGCTGATGCACGGCGCCCGGGTGATCGCCCTCGAGGGCAATTTCGACCAGGCGCTCGAGATCGTCCGGGAGCTGGCCGACCGCCACCCGGTCGAGCTGGTCAACTCGGTCAACCAGTACCGGATCGAGGGCCAGAAGACCGCTGCCTTCGAGGTCTGCGACGAGCTCGGCGAGGCGCCCGAGGCGATCGCGATCCCGGTCGGCAACGCGGGCAACGTCACCTCCTGGTGGGCCGGCTTCCAGGAGTACGAGGCCTCGCCGATCCTCTACGGCTTCCAGGCGGAGGGAGCGGCGCCGCTGGTGGAGGGCCACCCGATCCGGAAGCCGGAGACGGTCGCCTCGGCGATCCGGATCGGCAACCCCGCCCGCTGGGAGGAGGCGATGAACGCCTTCACCGCCTCGCGGGGCCGGGTCGCGGCGGTCTCCGACGAGCGGATCCTCGAGGCGTACCACTGGGTCGCCGACCACGAGGGCGTCTTCTGCGAGCCGGCCTCGGCCGCCTCGGTCGCCGGGCTCTTCGCGCACGGGCTCCCCGTCGCCGACGGGGTTGAGGCCCCTCGCACCGTGGTCTGCGTGCTCACCGGCCACGGCCTCAAGGACCCCGACAGCGCGATCGGCAAGGCCCCCGCGGTTACCGGGTGTCCGGCCGAGCTCTCGGAGGTCGAGAGGGCCATCTTCGACTGAGCGCGCCGCTTGCCCTTCGAGGGGCGCTGCGGTAGGCTCGTCTCCGGGTAGGGGGCCGGGAGACATCGGATGTCACGCGACGAACTGGTCAACGCATACCTCGAGGGCGGCGTCAGCCGCCGGACCTTCATCCGGCGGCTCGTGGGGGCCGGGGTCACCCTCGGGGCCGCGGTTTCCTACGCACACCTGCTCTCCCCGGAGCGGGCGGGCGCCCAGACCGCGAATCCGGACTTCTACAGGGCCCCCCAGGTCTCCCTGGACGTTGCTTCCAAGAGCGGGCCCGCCCTGGTCAAGAATGGTGCGGTCGAGGTCTTCATCAGCGTTCAGGAATCGGCGCAGATTCAGCTGACGGCAGTCGCGACGGCGGCGGCCGGCGGCGCCGGGGCGGCTGCGGCGAAGCGCAAGCGAAAGAAGGCCAAGCCGAGGACGGTCGCCAGCTTGGTCGTCGACTTCCCCGCTGGCGGACAGCAGTTGATCAAGATGCCCCTCAACCGCGCCGGGCGCAAGCTGTTCAAGCGCGCCAGGAAGGCGAAGGTGCTGGTCTCGGCGACCGCAACGGACCGGCAGGGGGCGGTGACCGCGGTCTCGGCCGAGCGGACCGTGAAGGGGGCCAAGAAGAAGAAGCGGAAGTAGCCGCCTACGGGGCGGCGTCTTCCGAGGCCAGCCCGCCAACCCCAGGCGGACGGCGCTGATCGACGAACAGCACCCCGAGCTTGCCGCGGCCGGGGAGCGCGATCTCCACCCAGATACCGATCCAGGCCGCTAAGGTCGCGAGCGCCACCAGCGGCAGGGAGCGCCGGTAGCGCCGCCTCAGCCCCTTCCCTCCCCACCGTCGAACCTGGCGCCAGGTTCGCGTCAGACGCGAGGGAACGTAGCGAGCGAAGAGGTAGCTGACCATCGGCCACCGCAGTAGCCGCTGGCCGCCCCGGTGGTCGTCCAGGACGATCCTTCCCCAGCTCCTCCCGCGCCTGAAGTGATGGCGCAGCAGGCGCCACGGTCTCGAGCAGCGGCTGCGATGGATCAACCGGACATCCTGGGCCCGGTAGGCGACGTGTCCCTTGGAGAAGAGCGCCCTGTTGACGACGGTGTCCTCGCCCGCCCGCAGGTGCTCCGGAAATCCGCCGATTTCGAGCACGAACTCGCGCGAGTAGGAGCAGTGCGCCGGCGGGGCCTCGAGCTCTGCTGATGGCCTGCCGGGCAGCGCGCCCGCGTGGTCCAGGAAGTAGGACGCCCAGCCGGACAGCGTGGGCGTCCCGTTGATGATCGAACCGGTGACCATCGGGTACCCGAGCTCATGGCCCTCGATCCTCGCCGCCAGGCTGCCGGGGGGCAGCTCGACGTGCGAGCCGGGGAAGGACAGATATTCGCCGCGCGCCGCGGCGACGCCGGCGTTTCGAGCCCGTCCCGGGAGCGCCGGCCCCTCGAGCTCGATCAGCTGAACGTCCGGGAAGCGCTCCCGGACGATCTCCGCGGTGCGGTCCTCGCCGCTGACCACGACGATCACCTCGAATTCCTGCGGACATTCCTGTTCCACCACCGAGCGCACCGCGCACTCGATCCGGTCCTCGTCATTGCGTGAGATCACGATCGCCGAGAGGATCGGCGCGTCGAGGTCGAGCCGCTCGAGATCCAGCTCCGCTCGCGCCCCCCTCTCCAGGGGGTCTGCCAGGACCGGTAGTCCCGCCGGTCTCCGCTTCCAGGCCCTCGGCTCTCCGCCCGACTTCAGCAACTGGAAGTAGTCGCGCTGGAATCGGCGTTCGGGATCGGCCTGCTCGTACTTCGCTACCCGCGCCAGGCGTCGCGGCAGGTTGAGGCCCGCAAGGTGCTGTATCCGCACCGTGGTCCGCTTCCAGCTCGATCTCGGTATGGAGAACGGCACCGGCACCAGGTGGAGACGCCGATCGGACAGCTCCTGTCCGGGCCGCGGCGCGAACAGCCGATATACCCAGAGCTCGGCCCGGTCGTAGTGATCGCCGTCACCGACCATCCGGAAGACGCGAAAGCCGTAGGCCGACCCGGGATCGGCGTCCCGGTCGACGAAGCGCCGCAGGGCCACTCCGTCGCCCGGATCGATCCGCTCATCGGCGTCCAGCCACAGCGCCCACGCCGCACCGGTGCGCACCGCCTCGGCGAGCAGCCGCGAGCGGTTGGCGGCGTCATCCCAGCCCTTGTAATCGGGCCGTGGCGGGTTCCGGAGCAGGCCCTCGACCAGCTTGCTCTCCTCGAGCAGCTCGGCGGTGCGATCGCTGCTGCCGTCGTCGAGCGCGATCACCGCGTCCGCGAAGCTCCCGACCGACTCCAGGTAGCCGGGGATGTCCTGCTCGCCGTTGCGAACCGGCAGCAGGCAGACGAGGCGCGGCCGCCCTTGCGACGGTGCGGGTGGAGGCTCGGCCGAGAGCCTCCGGGCGACCGCCCCGGGATCGAGCACCGGGGTCCCGGCGTCGCGCGCGGTCCAGGGCCGAAGCTCGCCTTCCGCCGGCTCACCCAGCAGCCGGGCCGGCCGCTGCTCGTGGGCTCGATCAGGGTCGGCCTGCTCGTACTTCGCGCGTCTCTCCGCCAGACGCTCGGGGGAGTCCAGGTGCCGAACGCGAATCGTCGTACGAACCCAAGCGCGGCGGGGAACCTGGACCGGCACCGGATTGAAGTGGAGCGGGCGGGCGGGGAGGCTCAGTTCGGGCGTGAAGGCGAACAGTCGGTAGACCCAGCTGAACGGGCCGACGCTGAGTCTGTCCCCCCACATCCGGTGCAGCTCCAGCCCGTAGGTACAGCCTGGAATCGCGTCGGACTCCAGGAACCCTCGCAGCGCCCTCGCATCCGCTGGATCGAGCCTCTCATCGGAGTCGAGGAAGATCACCCAGCGGGGCTCGAGGCCAGCGGCCGCGTCGAGTAGCCGCTCGCGGTTGCGGCCATCGTCCCAACCGGCGTAGCCCTCCCGGCGCGAATTCGAGAGCAGCACCTCGACCAGCGGGCTGTCCTGCAACAGCTCGGCAGTCTCGTCGGTGGAGCCGTCATCGAGGGCGACGACCGCGTCCGCGAAGCAGGCGACGGATTCGATGTAGCCGGGAATGTCCCTGGCGGCGTTCCGGGCGGGCAGCAGGCAGACCACCCGGTTGCTGCGCTCCCTGGCCCCTCGGAGCAGCCGCTCGAGATCGAGGTTGCCGGGACAGGCCTTCGCGGCGAACACCTCCCGGTGACCGATGACGTGCTTGCGGTCCAGCGGGATGTCCCAGCGTTGGGCAACTGCGGCGATCAGGAGGGCCCCGACCTCGTACTGCTCCTCGGTTCGCTCGACCCCCTCGGGGTCGCCAGCATCCTCGAACTCGATCCCGATCGTGGAGAGGTTCGGGTCGTCCCCGGAAATCAGCTCCGTGGTCGGATCGAGGACGCGGCCGGCATGGCGGGCCGTGTCCTCCTCCTCCACGAACTGCGCCACCCTTCCGTCAAGGGCGACCAGGTAGTGCGAACTGACCCCGCTCTCCCGGCGCGAGAACCAGGACACCGCGGACTCGTAGGACCCCGCGGTGGTGTGGACGATGATGCCCCTCGGCCTGTGCCCGGCGCGTCCGTGGGTGAGGTTGGGAGTCGGACACCGCTCGACCTCGATCGCTCGCGACCCGCTCACCCTGGCCATCTTAGGCCGGTGCCGGCGCCGTGAAGTCCCACTCTGTTGAGGCCCCTCGCACCGTGGTCTGCGTGCTCACCGGCCACGGGCTCAAGGACCCCGACAGGGCGATCGGCAAGGCCCCCGCGGTCACCGGCTGCAAAGCGGAGCTTGCGGCGGTAGAGAAGGCGGTCTTCGACTAGCTTCCAGGCCGTGGACCTCGACGAGGCGCGCGACTTCCTCCGCGAGCACCACCGCGGCGTGCTCGCGACCAGGCGACGGGACGGCGGGATCCAGCAGAGCCCGGTTCTGGTCAACGTGGACGGCGAGGGGAGGGCGATCATCTCGAGCCGGGAGACCGCCTACAAGGTGCGCAACCTCCGCCGCGACCCGTGGGCGCAGGCATGCGTCTTCACCGATCGGTTCTTCGGGGAGTGGCTGTTCGTCGAGGGCGCGGCCGAGGTCCTCTCGCTCCCGGAGGCGATGGATCCCCTGATCGACTACTACAAGCGCTTCCCCGACGAGAACCCCGACTGGGACGACTACCGGGCGCGGATGGAGCGCGAGCGGCGCGTGCTGATCCGGATCGAGCTCGAGCGCGCCGGGCCCGATCGCCAGGGATGAGCCGCCGGAGGCAGCTGGCGCTTGCATCGCGCCGTCTGCGCGAGGCGCTGCGCGCCGCGGTCGAGAAGGCTGTCTTCGAGTGACGGCGATCGGGGCGGGTGGCCCCGCCGGCCGCTAAAGGTGGCCGATTATCAACTTGCTGGGATCGTCTTTGGCGTAGGTGACCGGGATTGTGGCGCCCGGCTGCAGCGAGCCGATCATCGCCGGGGAGACCGGCTGAGTGGTGCTGACGTCCTGGCCGGAGTCCAGCGACAGGTCGATCTTCATCTCGGGCTGATGGTTGATCTCCGTGCCGGTTGCCTCGAGCTGCTTGATCGTCCCCTGCCCCTGGACGCCGTCGTTGGCGAGCTCCTGGGCCAGGGCCTGCTGCGCCTGGACCCCCGCCACGGCCTCCTTCGCCTGCGCCAGGCCCTCCTTCATGCTCGGGCGCTCGACGTCCTTCGACATCTTGCGCAGGTCACGCATGTCCTTGAACATTCCCATCCGCGCACTCCTTCTCCCCGTTCGACGGGGTCCAACCCGCTTCGCCTCACGCGAGGGGCTTAGATTCCCCTGTTCACGGATTCTAACTAGGCGGTGGTCTGCTGCTGCTCTCCGGGGTGATCCTGCTGCTCGTCGGCGCCGCGATGATCGGCGGCGGTCTTGCCGTCCCCGAGGCGGGGGCCGGCCTGATCGGTGCCGGGATCGGCTGTCTGCTGGGCGGCCTGCTCCTCACCTACCTCGGCTTCCCGTCGCGCGGAAAGGGGGGCGAGAGGGCAAAGGCACGCGTTCTCGGCATCGAGCGCCAGCCCGGCGGGGTGGCCGGCTACCCGATCGTCAAGCTCGACCTCGAGGTTCGCCCCAAGGGGCATCCCGCCTACCAGGTGACGCGCAAGTTCACCGCCTTCAAGCTGCGCAAGCTCGAGGTGGGCAAGGAGATCAATGTCCGCCTCGCCGATCCAGCCAACCCGGAGAAGATCGACCTGGCCTAGCCGTCATCCGTTCCCGCGCCGCCCCGATCCAATCCGGTGGACGAGGCCGGCCGGTTAGCCTGAAAGCGTGGCGTCCGAGCCGCGCGTGGAGCTGCTGTGGTGGCGCGAGTGCCCCTCGTGGGAGCGGGCGCTGGCGATGCTGCGCGAGGCGATGTCCGAGGCGGGCCTCGACCCGGAGGCGATCGAGGTGCGGGAGATCGACACCGAGGAGTCGGCCGGCCGGGAGGGCTTCGTCGGCTCGCCGACGATCCGGATCGACGGCGAGGACCTGCAGCCTCCCCCGGAGGGCGAGCCGCCGGGGCTCACCTGTCGCATCTACCGGCGCCGCGATGGCGCGGCCTCGCCGTTGCCCGACCCGGAGGATCTGCGCGAGGCGCTGCGCGCCGCGGTGGCGCGCTGAGACGCTCTAGCCTGCCGCTGATCATTAGCCCTGAGCGAACACCCCCGTGAGGAGGGGTAGACCATGCCGATTGCGATAGGCGAGCGAGCACCGGACTTCGAGCTCCCCGGCACCGACGGGGAGCGGCACTCCCTCGCGGACGGCACCGCGGCGGGCGAGGGTGCGAGCGCCACGGTCGTCTACTGGACCTGCAACCACTGTCCTTACGCCCTGGCGTGGCACGACCGCATGCTCGATCTGGCCCGGGACTATGCCGATCGCGGCGTGCGGGTGATCGCGATCAACTCCAACGACGCCGACCGCTATCCGGCCGATTCCTTCGAGGCGATGGTCGAGCGGGTGGAGGGGGAGGGGGAGTGGCCCCATCCCTATCTCTTCGACCAGAGCCAGGAGGTGGCACGCGCCTGGGGGGCCGAGAAGACCCCTCATGTCTTCGTGCTCGACTCCGACCTCCGCCTCCGTTACCACGGCGCGCCCGACGCCGACTACGACGACGCCTCCCACGGCGCGGCCTGGGCCCGAGAGGCTCTCGACGCCGTGCTCGCCGGGCGCGAGCCCGAGCGCGCCCAGACGGACGCGGTCGGCTGCACGATCAAGTGGAAGCCATGACCGGGCGGCGGCTCCCCGCCGCCGATGCGGGGGCCGTCCGATGACCGAGCGCCGGCGGCTGGTCCGGGTGCCCGCGTCCTCGGCCAACCTCGGGCCCGGCTTCGACGTGCTCGCGGCCGCGCTGACGCTCCACCTGGAGCTCGAGGTCGAGGAATCCGGCTCCTTCTCGGTCGAGGCCAAGGGTCTCGAGGTGCCGCTCGACCGCTCGAACCTCTGCGTGCGCGCCTTCGAATGGCTGCGCCCCGCCGACGAGATCTCATTCCGGATTCGCAGCGAGATCCCGCTCGCCTCGGGGCTCGGCTCGAGCGCGGCGGCGATCGTCGCCGGCCTGCTCGCCGCCGATCACCTCTACGAGCTTGCGCTCGAGCGGGACGACCTCCTCTCCCATGCGGCCGAGATCGAGGGTCATCCGGACAACGTCGCCGCCGCCCTCCATGGGGGCTTCGTGGTCTGCACCCGGGAGGGGGAGACGGTCGCGGCCACCCGGCTCGATCCTCCCCAGGGCGTCGAGGGCGTGCTGGTGATCCCGAACGAGCAGGTGGCCACCGGTGAGGCCCGCGAGGCCCTTCCGGAGCGGGTGCCGCTCGCCGACGCGGTCGCCAACCTGGCCGCGGTCTCCGACCTGATCCTCGGTATCCAGCGCTCGGATCTGACCCTGATCGGACGCGGCCTCGCCGACCGGCTGCACCAGCCGGCTCGCGCCCACCTCTATCCCCGCTCGATGAAGATCGTCGAGGAGGCGCCGCGGATGGGTGCGATCGGAGCGACGATCTCGGGGGCTGGGCCGGCGGTGCTCGTCTGGTGCTTCTGGCAGAGCACCGGCGGGGTGATGAAGGCGCTCAACGAGCGGGTTGGGGACTGGGCGGAGGTCCGCCGGGTTCCCTTCTCACCGATGGGCGCCGACGTCCCGGAGATGTAGATGAGAGAGCGAAGCTGCGCGGCGACGCGACCCTGATTCGGGGCCCCGCCGCCGCGCAGAACGCAACAGTTGAGGTGGGCTCAGTCGCCGCCGTTGGTGGCGAAGCCGCACTTCTTGCCCTTGTCGTTCGGCGCGGGCTTCTTCGTGTTCTTCTTGCCCTTCGCCGGACACGGCTTCTGGGAATGCGGGACCCCGCCCTTATCGGCTGCGCCGACAGCCGGGAACGAGAGCGCGAGCGCGATGCCGGTCGCCAGCGCCACAGCCTTCTTCATCCTGCGCACCTTCATATTCACCTCCAATGGGTCGATGCCTAGCCGTGGAAGCGACGGGGACACGCGAAGGGTTACGCCGGCGCCCGGAAGCGGCGTTCAGGCTTCGTAACGGATGCCACAGACTCGGGGAGGCGCCTAGTCGAGCAGCCCGACTTGGCGCAGGATCGAGACCGAGTCCGAGTAGACGTCCTTGCGCTTCACCAGGCCGTCCTCGAACGGGATCACGTCGACCCCGCGCCACTCGACCTTCTTGCCGGTCGGCTCGGCGACCAGGTCACCCCGGCGCATCGTGTTGGTGTGAGTCGCGGTCGCCGTCCACTCCTGGGCGACGACCCCGTCGCGGACGTAGAGCCGCCTCGTCTCGAAGTGGATGTCGGGCCACGTCTCGAAGATCCGCCCGATGTGCTCGCCCGCCTCATCTCCCTGGGCGGACTCCCCGGCGGTGTGGTTCTCGAAGACCATGTCCGGGGCGTGCATCGAGACGATCGCGTCGAGATCGTGGTCGTTCCAGGCCTGGTTGTAGCGGGCGATCGTCTCTTCCAGCGTTGCTGAGTCGTCGGCAGCGATGCGGAAAGGATATGTTCGGAGCCGCCTGGGAGGACGGGGAGAAGAAGGAGGAGCGCAGATGGCGGACGAGTACACACTCAAGGGCATCGACCAGTTCGAGGAGATGGAGGGCTCCGGCGGCGCCACCTGGCACCTGGCGCGCAAGTCGCTGGGCGCCGAGTCGTTCGGGTTCAACGTCGTCGACAACGAGGCGGGCGGGGAGCTTCCCGCCCACGACCACACCGGCGACGACCAGGAGGAGGTCTTCGTGATCCTCGAGGGTCAGGGGACGATCGTCACCGACGGCGAGGAGCACGACGCCCCGGTCGGCACCTTCTGCCGCTTCGCGCCCGCGGTCAACCGGACGCTCCGCAACAAATCCGACTCACGCGTCCGGGCGCTGCTGATCGGCGTCCCGGCGAAGAGCGGCTACGAGCCGATGTCCTGGGGCTAGGGCTGCGGCAGCTCGACCGAGCAGTGCCCCCGGGCACGACCCCACCGGTGCGCGGCTGATCGGTGTCCTCAGGAGAACTCGTCGAGCGAGCGCTCTTGGCAGCGGAGCTCGTGGTCGCGCTGCTTGCGCGCCACCCCGGACTCGCCGGTCACCGCCTCGTTGTGCTTCACGTCGGAGATGGCCCGGAACCTCTCGGTGTCCGAGCCCGGACCAGCGGGCTGCTCGACGTCCTGCTCTCCCCGGTTTCCGTTGTCTCTCTTCTGCTGCATCTTCAAGTCTCGGTCCTGACTGCCTCTGGCATGTTGTACCAGGTTTGTAAGCGTTCGCTTAACACTATGTAGAACCCCTCATCGACCTGAAAGATGCGGTTCAGCGGAGCCGACCGGGCCGCCCCGCAAATTGCGGGGAAAGCGGACGTAAGAGGCGTAACCGGCGCCGCGGCCCCGCCCGGCGCCCGGCCTATAATTCCCGCTCCGTCGGTCCAACCCCGTCGCGCGCCCGCTCGAAGAAGGCGCGGAACCGGAGGTCCAAGTGCAGAACTCGTCCGAAGCCCGCCGTACCGGTGTGCCCGGTCGGCCGCAGCGGGAGCGCTACTCGCCCGAGCGCGCCTACCGCCCGCGCGTCTCGCCGCCCAGCGTGGAGGACAAGGACGCCTGCGCGATCTACGCCTCGGTGCGCCGCGACGCCACCCCGAGCCACGAGCCGGTCACCGTGGCGCTCGAGTCACTGCAGAAGATGCTCCATCGCGCCGGCAACGTCGACGGTGAGGGTGACGGCTGCGGGCTGCTGGTCGACATCCCGACCAAGATCTGGGCCGAGGAGATCCGCCAGGGCGGGCACAACCCCTCGCTCGCCCTCGACGACGCCTTCGCCGTCGCCCACCTCTTCGTCGAGCGCTCCGCCGACCTCGACTCGGTCCGCCACGACGCCCGGGAGATCCTCGGCCGCGGCGGCTTCCGCATCCTCGCCGAGCGCACCGGGGCGGTCGACTCCTCGGCCCTCGGCCCCACCGCGCGAGAGGAGGAGCCGCACTTCTGGCAGCTCGCCGGCCTCGTCGCCGACGCCGAGAACCGAGATCGGGTCCTGCTCCAGCTCCTGGTCGAGCTGGAGGAGAAGCTCGGCGTCCACATCCCCAGCTTCAGCTCGACCACCTGCGTCTACAAGGTGATGGGGGCGCCCAAGGTCCTGGGCGCCTACTACCCCGATCTCTCGGACGAGCGCTTCGAGACCGTCGGCTGCTTCGGCCACAACCGCTACTCGACCAACACCTGGCCCTCGTTCAAGCGGGTGCAGCCGTTCAGCGTGCTCGGCCACAACGGCGAGATCAACACGATCGAGCAGCTCCGCCAGGAGGCGCGCATGCTTGGGGTCAACATCCCGGAGGGGAACTCCGACTCACAGGACCTGAACCGCACGATCGAGACCCTGATCCGCGCCTACGACCTCTCCCTCGCCGAGGCGATGGAGACGGTGGTGCCGCCGATCGTCGACGAGATCGCGAAGCTCCCCGAGCAGCTCCAGTCCTTCTACATGTACCTGCGCCAGTCGATGGGGCCCTACGCGCAGGGCCCGGTGGCGCTGATCGCCCGCCACGACGACGAGTGCGTCTTCTCAGCCGACGCCCTCGGGCTGCGACCGCTCTGGCAGCTCTCCACCCAGAGCGACTTCGTGTTCAGCTCCGAGCCCGGCGTGGTCTCGGTCTCGGACCTGGTCGCCGAGCCGAAGCCGCTCGCCCCGGGGGAGAAGTTCATGGTGCTGATCGACCGCCAGCGGCATCGCTCCACGCTCCATCCGCATGAGGAGATGCTGCGCGAGGTGCGCAAGCGCTGGCTGGAGCGGACCGGGACCGAGGAGGTCGCGCCGTACGACCGCGCGATCGAGACCGGCGGCCCGCTCGAGGGCCCCGAGATCCCGGGCTACACCTCGGCGGGGCCCGCCGAGCCAGTCAAGGTCGACGACCGCGTCACCGCCGGCTTCGGCTGGCAGCGCGACGATGTCAAGCTCGTCCAGCAGATGGCGACCAACGGCGCCGAGCCGATCGGCTCGCTCGGCTACGACGGCCCGCTTGCCGCCCTCTCGCCCGAGCGCCAGAACCTCGCCGACTACTTCAAGGAGACGGTGGCCGTGGTCACCAACCCGGCGATCGACCGCGAGCGCGAGATCGAGCACTTCTCGACCCGCGCGGTATTCGGCCGCCGCCCGCCGCTCGACAACCCGGGGGACGACACCCACACGATCGAGACCGACTTCCCGGTGATCCTCGGTGGCCACCACGACCTCGCCCCGCTCAGCGACTCCACCTACCGCAGGATCGCCCATGAGCAGGGGACCTTCCTGATGGAGGACCTCTGGGAGCAGTTCGGCGACGCCAAGGCGATCGACATCGCCCTGCTCGAGTCCGAGACCACCCAGGGGGCGATCGACCGGATCAAGCAGGAGGCGGTGAAGGCCGCGCGCGACGGCACGCAGCTGCTGGTGCTCACCGACCGCACCGTCTACGACGGCGAGCGCCGCTACCTCGACCCGCACCTGGCGACCTCGGCGGTGGACCAGGCCCTGAAGCAGTTCCGGGTGGAGTTCGGCGAGAAGAACCTGCGCCGGCGCTGCGCAATCGTGCTGCGCTCGGCCGCGATCCGGAACGTCCACGACGTGATGCTCGCGCTCGGCCTCGGCGCCAACGGGGTCTGCCCCTACGTGATGGTCGAGGTGATCTGCGTCGACGACTATGAGCAGGACGTCGCCCACCTCTGCTCGGCCCTGCGCAAGGGGATCGAGAAGGTGATCTCGACGATCGGGATCCACGAGGTGCGCGGCTACGCGCGCCAGTTCTCCTC
>JBOGZI010000119.1:0-11418 GCA_050697275.1 Solirubrobacterales bacterium
GCAGGGAGCGGAGCGGCGCGGCCAGCAGCGAGTCGCGATCGAGCGGCTCGCCCGAGCCCAGCGCGCGCGGGGCGGGCTCCGGGAACCGAGCCGGGTCGCGCTCGAGCGCAGCCTCCATCTCCGCGAAGCCTAGGCCCAGGCTCCGATGCACAAGGAAGGCGGCGCGGGCCCAGAGGCCCCCATCAGTGGACCGCGAGCGAGTCGAGCTCGATCGAGACCACGGTCGGGCCCGGGAGCGGGTGCCCGCCCGGCGCCTTCGGGACCACCGTGCGCCGGGTCGGGAAGACGAGCCCGTCGACCTCACGGTGCTCGTCGCAGAAGTGCGCCGCGTTGGCCAGCGGCGAGACCACGTCGGCGCTGTAGTCGTGGCGGCGCAGCAGGCCGGTCGAGTCGAAGTAGAAGGTCTGCTCGCGACAATGGGTGTGGAAGCCCTCGGGAAAGCTGACGTCGAGCCGCCGCCAGCTCTCCCCCTCCGCCTCGAGCGGCTCCCCCTCGCGGCTCTCGAACTCCGGACCCTCCAGCAGGAACGGAGCATTGAGGTAGTTCCACATCGCGTATCCGGCGAAGTAGAGGGCGTCGAGGTCGTCCCAGCGCAGGTTCCGCCTCAGCCCGCCGAGCCCGAAGAAGGCATCGCGCGCCCTGGTGCGCTCCTCAATCACCGACCCGTCCGCGGCCAGCACCCGGACCGAGTCGCCGTCGAATATCCCGGACCGGCCCTCCCCCGGGTAGGGCTCGAGGCTGGCGCTCTGGCGGCCGGTGCTGACGGTGAGGCCGTACTCTCGGAGGCTGCGCCTCTTCCCCTTCAGCCGCAACAGCGCGCCCCCGGAGCGGACCCGGGCCGAGACCTCGGCGGCCCTGCCCCAGCGCCGCCGGCCCCCATGGGCCTCCACTGCCTCTGTCAGCAGGTCACCCATGCGGGCGAGTGGCCCCGGAGGCGCAAGCCGGGCGAGCGAGCGCCCAGTCGAGAGCGAGTCGCGAGTGAAGCCCGGCGGCGTGAGTGTGGCTCAGAAGGGGCAGCCGTCTGTTTCTCACTGAGCCGCCAGCAGCCACCAGTAGTGGGACTGGCCGCCCTCGTGCAGCTCGAGCTCCACGCTCGCCGGCGCGTGCGCGCGCAACTCCTCCAGGGGGATCGGCGCGTCGGCGCCGCCGATCACGGTGAGTATCTCCGCGCCCTCGGCGAGACCGGACATCGTCTCGGCGAGGGTCGAGCCGGCGCCTCCCCAGGAGACGATCCGCTCGCCGATGAAGCCGACGGCGTCGCCCTGCACGAAGCGCCCCTGACCGTCGTCGCGCGCCGCGGCGGCCACCTGACCGGTCCGCACCTCGGCGAGCGCGGCGCCGATGCGCTCGACGTTCTCCTCGGCCGCGGCCTCGGGATCGAACTCGACCAGGGCCAGCAGGCCCGCCTGCTGGGAGCCCGAGTGGACGACCCGGGCGTGCTTGTCAGAGAGCTCGCAGGCTCGCTCGGCCGCCATCACCACGTTCGGGTTGTTGGGCAGCACCAGCACCTCCTCGGAGGGGACCTCGTGGATCGCGGCGAGCAGGTCGTAGATCGACGGGTTGAACTTCTCGCCCCCATCCACCACGTAGGCGCCGAGCCCCTCGTACAGCGCGGCGACCCCGTCCCCCGAGGCGACGACGACCGCGGCACAACGCCCGCTCTCCAGCCTCGCCCGGCGCTCGGCGATCTGCTCGCGCATGTCGCCGACGTCAAGCTGGGAGACGGCCCCCGCCCGGTCGAAGAGGGCCACCGCGGACTCCGGCTCGTCGGTGTGCACGTGGACCTTGAGGGTTGCCTCGTCGCCGACGACCAGCACCGAGTCCCCGAGCTCCTCCAGCATCGGCACGAAGGAGCGGCCCTCCAGGCCGGACCCCGTGACGATGAAGTTGGTGCAATAGCGGTAGCGGCTGTCCTCGTGGTGAGGGCGGGTGTCGGCCGCGGGCGCGTGGTGCGCGACACTCGGGCTCGCCTCGACATCGCCTCGCAGGCCGGCCACGATGCCCGCGACGATGACGACGAGCCCGTAGGCACCGGCGTCGACCACACCGGCTTCGCGCAGCACGTCGAGCTGCTCGGTGGTCCGCTCCACCGCCTGCTCACCATCGCGCACCGCCTCCTCCAGCAGCTCGGCGAGCATCTGGTCCTGCTCCGCCTCGGTCGCCTCCGGTTCGAGGCTGGTCCGGTCCATGTGGGCGAGCCGACGGGCGACCGAGTGCGCCATCTCCCGAAACACGGTCAGCATCGTTCCCTCCGCCGGCTCCCGGACCGACTCGTAGGCCGCGTCGGCGGCGCGCGCCATCGAGGCCGCGACCAGCGCCGGATCCACCAGCTCGCCCGGGCGGCTGGCCAGCTCCTCGGCCGCCCCCCGCACGATCTGGCTGAGGATGACGCCCGAGTTCCCCCGCGCCCCCATCAGAGCGGCGCGGGCGAGTGCGTCGACCAGCTCGCTACGGCCGATCTCGTCGACCGGCTGGCCGTCGAGCCGATCGAGCTCGTCGCTGACCGCGCGCAGGGTCAGGGCCATGTTGTCGCCGGTGTCACCGTCGGCGACCGGGAAGACGTTGAGGTCGTTCACCTCCTGCCGGCGCTCGTCGAGGTAGGCGTCCGCGGCGCTGACGACGCGCCGGAATCGCTCTATGGAGGGGTCGGCCATCGGGCGGACCAAACGTTATCCGGGCTCAGCTCGGATCGGGCCACGAGCGGCAACCGATCAGGACTCGCTACGGGCCCCCTCCGCTCCGAGACGGAGTGGCCCCTGGCCCTATGCGGCCTTGGTCACCTTGTTGGACTTGAGGCAGCGAGCGCAGACGTAGACGCGCCGGGTGCGCTGCCCGTCCTGGATCCGGACCTTCTGCAGGTTCGGGTTGAAGCGGCGCCGCGTCGCCACCATCGAGTGGCTGCGCGAGTTGCCGAAGGCGGGGCGCTTGCCGCAGCTGTGGCAGACCTTGGCCATCAGGCGGCGAATCGTAGCCGCTCGCCCGCCGCCGCTCGCCCCTCCAACACACGTCCAGGGGGGTATCCACGGAATGCAAATTGTCGTCCATACAAGTGGATGCCTAAAGCCCGCGTCGCCACACTCCCGATACCAAGAAGTAACGAGTGGAGGGACGCAAGGAAGCGATGAGCGAATCACGCATAGAGACCGCGACTACTCACGAGCGGAGTCGGCCCGGTCGCTTGCCCTTCCAGGACCGCCGCCCGCGACCGAAGCTGAGCTGGTCGATCACGCGCGAGGGCTGCTGGCGGCACATCTCCCCCGAGGTCTCCAGGGCGCTCGGGTTCGCGCCCGAGGAGCTGGCCGGGAACCTCCTCTTCGACTATCTCCATCCCGAGGAGCTGGACAGGGTCGTGACCGCCCACCGGGGGGCGCTCGACGGTCATCCGCAGCGGATCACCCACCGGCTCCGCCGGCGGGACGGCCTCTACAGCTGGTTCGACACGACGACCCGCACGGTCGTCGACGAGATCCGAGGCGAGGTCGCCGAGGTCGCCTGCGTCTCGGCCCCACTCGACCTGCTCGAGCCCGCGCCCGCCTCGCCGGAGGTCCGCATGGCGAGGCTCGAGCAGCTGCGCGAGGTGCTGGCCAGCGAGGAGATCACGCCCTTCTACCAGCCCATCTTCGAGCTCTCCACGAACCGGGTGATCGCCTACGAGGGCCTGTCCCGCTTCCCCGGCGATCCCGCCCGCACACCCGACCGCTGGTTCGCCGAGGCCTGGGAGCTCGGGCTCGGCGTGCAGCTGGAGCTGCTCGCGGTGCGGATGATCGCGCGGTCGCTGCAGCGGCTCCCGGAGGACATCGGAGTCTGCATCAACGCCTCGCCCCCGACGATGGCGGCGAGCGGGTTCATGTCCTCACTGGGCGCCCAGGCCGAGCGGGTCACGGTCGAGCTCACCGAGCACCTCGAGATCAATGACTACGGCGACCTGCGCACCGCGCTCGCGCCGTTGCAGGAGGCCGGCGGCAAGACCGCGATCGACGACTTCGGCGCCGGCTACGCCAGCCTCGCTCATATCGTCAAGCTCAACCCCGACTGGATCAAGCTCGACATCTCGCTCACCTGCGAGATCGTCGACAACCCGATCGCCCACTCGCTGGCGCGCGCCCTCGCCTCCTTCGGCGAGGGCATGGGGATCGGCGTGATCGCCGAGGGGATCGAGAGCGAGGACGAGCGCGAGGCGCTCGTGGACCTCGGCGTCCGCTTCGGCCAGGGGTTCCACCTCGGGATGCCGGCTCCGCTCAGCGAAGCCCTGGGCGCCGCCAGCGCCTGAGCCCTAGGAGCCGCCGAGCTGCTCGTGCAGCTGGGCCATCCGCGCCACCGCGATCGCGGCGTCGCGGCCCTGGTCGCGCTTGTCCCCACTCGCCCGCGCCTCCGCCTGCTCGCGGGTATCGGCGGTGATCACCCCGAAAGCGCAGGGCACCCCGGTGTCGAGCTGGACCCGCTGGATCCCGCTCGCGGCCTCCGCGCAGACGTGGTCGTAGTGGCTCGTCTCGCCCCGGATCACGACGCCCAGACAGGCGACCCCCGCGAACCGCCCGGAGCGGGCGCACCAGCTCGCCGCCAGGGGAAGCTCGAAGGCCCCGGGCACCTCGAAGGTGTGGACCGAGGTCGGGGGGACCCCCTGCTCCTCGAACCCCTCCACGGCGCCGTTGACGAGGCGCTCGGCGAGGTCCCCGTAGAACGTCGCGACGCAGATCGCGAACTCGTGCTCAGGCAGCTCAGTCACCCGGCGGGTAGTCGCTCGGCCGCTCGCTCTCCCGGCCCTGCTCGCTGTCGCGGCGCTGCTCCTCGTGGATCAGCTGCTCATCGAGCGGAAGCCCCTGGTGGTGCAGGGCGTGGCCGAGGCGGTCGCGCTTCGCCTCCAGGTAGGCCTCGTTGTGCGGGTTCGGGACGGAGCGGATCGGGAGCTGGTCGGTGACCGAGAGGCCATAGCCCTCCATGCCGTGGATCTTCTTCGGGTTGTTAGTGAGGATGCGGATGCTGCTCAGGCCGAGGTCAACCAGGATCTGCGCGCCGATCCCGTAGTCGCGGAGGTCGGCGGGGAGCCCGAGCTTCAGGTTCGCATCGACCGTGTCGAGGCCCTCCTCCTGGAGCTTGTAGGCGCGCAGCTTGTTGAGCAGTCCGATCCCCCGGCCCTCCTGGGAGAGGTAGAGCAGCACCCCCTGCCCCTCCCGCTCGATCGTCGCCAGTGCCGCCTCGAGCTGCTCGCCGCAGTCGCAGCGCAGCGAGTGGAAGACGTCGCCGGTGAGGCACTCCGAGTGGACCCGGACCAGCACGTCCTTGGCGCCCGCCACGTCGCCCTTGACCATCGCGACGTGGTGCTTGTCGTCCACCAGCGAGCGGTAGCCGACGGCGCTGAACTCCCCGAACTTGGTGGGCAGCTTGGTCGCCACGATCCGCTCGACCAGCTTCTCGGTGCGGCGCCGGTAGGCGATCAGATCGGCGACCGTGATCATCTTCAGCTCGTGCCGCTCGCAGTAGCCGACCAGGTCGGGCACCCTCGCCATCGTCCCGTCCTCGTTCATCACCTCGCAGATCACACCGGCGGGGATGAGGCCGGCGAGACGGGCCAGATCGACAGCGGCCTCGGTCTGCCCGGCCCGCTCGAGCACGCCGCCCTCCCTCGCCTTCAGCGGGAAGATGTGGCCGGGCTGCACCAGATCGTCCGGCGTGGAGTGCGGATCGATCGCGGTCTGGATCGTCTTGGCCCGATCGGCCGCCGAGATCCCGGTGGTGACGCCCTCACGCGCCTCCACCGAGACGGTGAAGGCCGTCTCGAAGGGCGCCTCGTTCTTGGCCGCCATCAGGTCCAGGCCGAGCTCGTCGCAGCGCTCGGGGGTGAGCGCCAGGCAGATCAGCCCGCGACCGTGAACGGCCATGAAGTTGATCGCCTCGGGGGTGGCGAACTGGGCGGCGAGGGTCAGGTCGCCCTCGTTCTCGCGGTTCTCGTCGTCGCAGACGACCACCATCCGCCCGCGGCGGATGTCCTCAATCGCGTCCTCGATCGGCGCGAACGGGGCCCTCTCCTCCTTCTGGGGCCTTCTCAGCCTGGTGCGCTTCGCCATCGCTACTCCTCAATCATTAATCGGGTTCCTCCTCGATTATGAAACGGGTGGCTCCTTTCGGAGCCGCCTCGCATCTGCGGAGGACCCTCTCGACAAGGGTGACTCATCATCAAACGGGTTGCTCCTCGATTCGTCACACGGGTGGCTCCTTGCGGAGCCCCCTCGCATCTCCGGGGCACCCTCGCCCAAAATCCGCCGCACGTATCTCGCCATCAGGTCGCATTCGACGTTGAGGCTGTCGCCGGGCTGGACCGAACCGAGCGTCGTCCGCTCGAGGGTCTCCGGGATCAGCGCCAGCTCGAGCCAGGCATCGCCCAGGGCGGCGACCGTGAGGCTGACGCCCTCAATCGCAATCGAGCCGCGCTCGACCACGTAGCCGAGCAGCTCCGCCGGCAGCTCGATCCGCAGGCGGCGGGCGAGGCCCTCCGGCTTCAGCGAGGCGACGGTGCCGGTCCCGTCGACGTGGCCCTGCACCACGTGCCCGCCCAGCCTGTCGTCTGCGCGCAGGGGAAGCTCCAGGTTGACCCGTGAGGAGCTCTTGAGCGAGCCCAGGGTGGTGAGGCGCAGCGTCTGGGGCATCACGTCAGCCTCGAAGGAGCCGTCGTCGGCGCTGGCGGCCGTGAGGCAGGCGCCGTTGACCGCGATCGAATCCCCCTCGCCGAGTTCGGAGGCGAGCTCGGCGCGGATGCGCAGGCGCGCGCCGTCGTCGCCCCCATCGACGCTCTCGACCTGCCCCAGCTCGGTCACGATCCCGGTGAACACGGTCGCACCTCCCTCACCATTCCCGCAGCCGGGCGCTCACCAGCATGTCGTCGCCGATGCGCTCATAGTCGGTGGCCAGCGGCCGCGCGCCCTCCGCGATGCGGCGGACGCCCTCGCCCTCGAGCACGGCGCGGGCGTCTCCGGCGCCGACGAGCAGTGGCGCGACGAACAGCCGCACGGCGTCGATCTCGCCCGCGTCGAACAGGGCGCCGGCCAGGGTCGGGCCGCCCTCGACCAGCAGATCCTGGATTACACGGCGGCCGAGCTCGTCGAGCGCCGCCCGCAGGCGGGTGGCCCGATCTCGACCCGGCGCCACCACCACCTCGGCACCGGCCCGGGCGAGCGCCTCGCGCCGCGCCGTCGCCGCCTCGGGGGAGCAGATCACCAGCAGCGGGGCCTCGTCCACCGAGCCAACCAGGGCCGAGTCGACCGGCAGGCGGGCCGCCGAGTCGAACACGACCCGCGCGGGCTGCGTCCCGGCCTCCTCGGTCCGTGCGGTGAGCAGCGGGTCGTCCGCCAGCGCCGTCCCGATCCCGACCGCGACCGCGTCGCATTCGGCGCGCCAGCGATGGACCAGCTCGCGGCTCTCCGCTGTCGAGATCCAGCGCGAGTCTCCGCTGGGCGCGGCCACCCTGCCGTCCAGGGTCATCGCCGCCTTGTAGGTGACCAGCGGGCGTCCGGTTCGCGCCAGCTTGCGGAAGGGCTGGTTGAGCAGGCGGGCGGCGCTCGCCTCGGCGCCCGAGGCGAGCTCGACCTCGACGCCGCCGTCGCGGAGCACCCCCGGTCCGCGACCGGAGGCCTTCTCGGTCGGATCCTCGGAGGCATAGACGACACGGGCCAGCCCGGCCTCGAGGATCGCGTCGGTGCAGGGTGGCTGGCGCCCGGAGTGGGCGCAGGGCTCCAGGGTCACGTACAGCGTCGCGCCGGCGGGGTCCTCGCCACGGGCCCGGCAGTCCTCGATCGCGGCGCGCTCGGCGTGCGCGCCTCCCAGCTCGGCGTGGAAGCCCTCGCCGATCACCTCGTCGTCGCGGACGATCACGGCACCGACCAGCGGGTTCGGACTGACCCGGCCCCGGCCGCCCTCGGCGAGCTCGAGCGCCCGGCGCAGGTGAGCCTCTTGGGATTCGGTGCCGACCTCGGCCACCATGGCCTCCTGATTGACTGGTCAGTCAGCCAGCAATTGTACGCGAGTAGTGTTCTCGCCCATGGCTGGCGGCACGGGACGCGGTCTGGCCTCGAGCGAGGCGCGGAGCTATGGCCGACGGGCGAGCCTGCTCTCGATCGGGGTCGGCCTCACCGGGCTGATCACCTACCTCTTCTTCGCGATCGCCTCCCACGAGCTGTCCCCGGAGGACTACGGGCAGGTCGCCGTGCTCTGGTCCGCCGTCTTCATCGTGGTCTCGGTGCTGCAGCGCCCCGTGGAGCAGCTGCTCTCCCGGACGGTCTCCGAGAACCTCGCCACCGGCCAGCCGATCGGCCACACGGTCCGGGTGGCGGCGACGATCCAGCTTGGGATCGCGGTGGGATTCGACCTGGTGGCGCTGGCGCTGCGAGGACCGATCGAGGACGGCCTGCTCGACGGCAACGAGACGCTCTACTGGATCGGCGTCGCCGCGATCACCGCGTACGGGGCCAGCTACTTCGCCCGCGGCTTCCTCGCCGGCAGCCATCGCCTCAGCATCTACGCGCTCCTGATCATCTGCGAATCGGTTTCCCGGACCGCCTTTCCGTTCGCCGTCGCGCTCGGGATCGCCTCGGGCCAGGACGCCGTCGCGCTCGGGATCGTCGCCGCGCCGACCCTGTCGCTGATCGTCGTCCCCTTCGCCTTCCTCCGCGGGGTCGCCACCGCGCCCGGCGACGGGCAGGTGGCGCCGGCCTCGGCGGCGACCCCCGAGCCCGAGGCCGAGTTCACCTTCGCCCACGGGGGCGGCTTCGCCGCCGCCGTCTTCCTGATCATGCTCTCTGAGCAGACCTTCCTCAACGCCGGTCCGCTCCTGGTCAAGGCGAGCGCCGGGGCGGCCGCGGCCGGCTTCATCTTCAACGTGCTGATGATCGCCCGCGCCCCGCTTCAGCTCTTCCAGGCGGTTTCGACCAGCCTCCTCCCCCACCTCACCAGGCTTCGCTCCCAGGGCCAGGAGGCGGACTTCCGCGCCTCGGTCCGGGTGACCATCCTGGCGATCGCCGGCTTCGCCGCCCTGGTCGGCGCCGCGATGCTGATCGCCGGCCCTGACCTGATGCAGATCGCCTTCGGCGAGAACTTCGACTACGAGCGGGCCGATCTGCTGATCGTCACCGCCGGCATGGGCCTCTATCTCTCCGCCGCGACTCTGAACCAGGCCGCCCTGGCCCAGGGCCAGGTGCGCCGGGCCGCCGTCTGCTGGATCGCCTGCGCGCTCGTCTTCGTCGGCTGGACCGCCGTGCCGATCGTCGGCGACGACTTCACCCGGGTCGAGGTCGGCTACCTAGGAGCCGCGGCGGTGCTCTGCGCCCTGCTCTACTGGATCTACCGGGAGCCGCACGGCCGCGACGAGGACACGATCGAACCGGGCTCCACCGAGGAGATGGAGCTGCGACTGGCCGCCGCCGACGAGGGAGGCTGAGGGACCGGACGGCGCGAGAGGGCCCGCCATGGCACCGTCCAGCGTGTGAGCGACGCCGAACTGATCCTGATCACGGGCGCCCTGCTGGCGCTCGGCATCGCAGCCGCCTTGATCGCGGACCGTGTGCAAGTGCCCGGACTGCTGCTCTTCCTCGGTCTCGGGATCCTCGTGGGCTCGGACGGGATCGTCGGGGTTGAGTTCGACGACGCGAAGCTGACCCGGACCCTCGGCACGATCGGCCTGGTGCTGATCCTCTTCGAGGGCGGCCTGTCCGCGGGCTGGAAGGAGATCCGCCCGGTGCTGCCGACGGCGATCTCGCTCGCCACCGTCGGCACGATCCTGACGGCGTCGATCGCCGGCTTCGCCGCCGCCTGGATCCTCGACCTGGGCACCCTGGAGGGTCTGATCATCGGCGCTGCGATCGCCGCGACCGACTCGGCGGCGATCTTCGCCGTGCTGCGCGGCTCGAAGCTGCGGCGCAACATCGCCCGCTCGCTGGAGGGCGAGTCGGGCATGAACGACCCCGTCGCGCTGCTGCTGGTCACCGGCCTGATCGCCCTGATCGAGGAGCCGGGGTTCACGGAGCTGGAGATGGCCGTCGAGCTGGTCGGGAAGCTCGCCCTCGGAACGTTGCTGGGAGTCGGGATCGGCTTCGCGGCGAGAGCCGCATTCCGCCGCCTGCGGTTCCCCACGGCCGGGCTCTACCCCGTCGCCTCGCTGGCGGTCGCCGCCCTCGCCTACGGGGTCGCCGAGGAGCTCCACGGCTCCGGCTTCCTCGCCGTATATCTGACCGCCCTGGTCCTGGGCACCGGCCCGGTGCCCGGACACCGCACGGTGGTCGCCTTCCACCAGGGCCTGGCGTGGATCTCGCAGATCGCCCTGTTCTTCCTGCTCGGGCTGCTGGTCTTCCCGAGCGAGCTGGTCGGCGTCGCCGGCGAGGGCCTGCTGCTGTCGGCGGTGCTGATGCTGCTCGCGCGCCCGGCCGCCGCGCTGGTCTCCACCCTGCCGAGCCGCTTCGCGCCCCGGGAGACGCTGATGCTCGGCTGGGCGGGGCTTCGCGGGGCGATCCCGATCTGGCTCGCCACCTTCCCGGTGATCGCGGGGATCGAGGGGAGCGGCGAGATCTTCAACATCGTCTTCTTCGTCGTCCTCACCTCCACCCTGATCCAGGGGGCCACCTTCGAGCCGCTTGCCCGGCGCCTCGGCCTCACCACCACCGCCCCCGCGCTCCCCCGGCCGCTGGTCGAGACCGGCACCATCCGGCGGCTCGGGGGCGAGGTGTTCGCCTACCGGGTCCCGGGGGACGCGGCGATCGTGGGGCGGCCGGTCCGCGACCTGGGGCTTCCCAGGGAGGCGCTGGTCAACGTGATCGTCCGCTCCGGCGAGGCGATCCCGCCGCGCGGGTCGACGGAGATCGAGGCGGGCGACGAGCTGCACATCCTGGTTCGAGCCCAGGCCCGGGAGGAGGTCGAGGACCTGACCCAGCGCTGGCATGAGGGGCCGATCGACAAGCCGCCTCGGCCGCGGCTCCCCGCGCGTGGGGTCCCGCAGATCTTCCAGGTCCGCCCCTGGCCGTCCGATGCGGGCGACCCGGCCAGACCGGAGCGGATCGCGGGGGTGGAGGTGGCCCAGCGCCTGCGGACGAGGCGCGACGCCCCCGGGGCGCTGGTCCTGCTCGCCGACGGCCGCTACGCGGTGACCGGCGAGTTGCTCGCCCTCGGGGGCCGCCGCCGGCTCGCCGACTGGGCGATCGACAGGGTGCGACGCGCGTCAGGCGGCGCCGAGCGCGCCTGGTGGCAGGAGGTGGCGGGAGTGCTGAACGCGCCGCCGGAGCCGGAGCCCGAGCCGGAGACAGACACGGAGCCGGAGCCGGCGCCGGACAGCTCCTGATCCCAAGGCGCCGCCGCTACTCGGCGCCGGCCGCGGCGACGATCGCCGTGTAGGCGGCGGCGGGGTCCGCGGCCCCGAACACCGCCGAGCCGGCCACAAAC
>JBOGZI010000120.1:0-6013 GCA_050697275.1 Solirubrobacterales bacterium
GCGCGGCGAGGTCTATCCCCAGGGTTCGCACCGCGCGATCGTATGACTACAGTCACCGCGTGACCGGCCCGCGATCACAGGGCTGCCAGGGCGTTGGCGTCGTAACCCCGTATCCCCGCAGTGCGAAGCACGAGGAGATGCGGGTTGATGGCGAAGCCGATGCATGAGGTCCTACCGGGCGTGATGCGCTGGACCGCGGAGCACCCGAGGATCGGGATCGAGGTGAGCTCCCACTGGGTGCCGGAGGCGGGGGCGGTGATCGACCCGCTCGAGCCGCCGGGCGAGGGCCTCGACGCCTTCGGCGAGCGGCCCCCCGAGCGGGTGCTGCTCAGCAACCGCCACCACCTGCGCCACTCCGGGCGCTTCGTGGAGCGCTTCGGCTGCACGATCCACTGCTCGAAGCCGGGGCTGCACGAGTTCGAGGGCGGGCAGGAGGTGCAGGGGTTCGAGTTCGGCGACGAGGCGGCGCCGGGGATCGAGGCGCTCGAGGTGGGGGCGATCTGCCCTGACGAGTCGGCGCTCTTGCTGCGCGGCCCCCGCGCGCTGCTGCTGGCGGACGGGATCATCCGCTACGGCGAGGAGCTCAGCTTCGTCCCCGACGGCTACCTCGGCGACGATCCGGAGGGGGTGAAGGCGGGGCTGCGCGAGGCCTACTCGAAGCTGCTCGACCGCGACTTCGACGCCCTCCTCTTCGCCCACGGGAACCCGCTGGTCGGCGACGGGAAGCGGGCCCTGCGTGAGTTCTGCGGGTAGCCGCCCGGCCCTCGCCGGACGGCCACCCGAACGACCCTAGCGGCGCGTCCCGGTGCTCCTCGTGCCCGTCGCTCGCCCGCCTTCTCGCGCCGCTCCTCGCGCGAAGGAAGCGACGATCCAACTCGGGACGTGGACAGCCGGTGCATTCGATTAGGCTGGGCCGGCAGTCGGAGAAGGAGGACGTATGAGCACCAGCACGTCAGCGGCAAGCGCTGCGGGCAAGGAGGTCGCCGACTTCGAGGGGCGGCTGATCGGACCGGAGGACTCCGACTACGACGAGGCGCGCAAGGTCTACAACGCGATGATCGACAAGCGGCCGGCGCTGATTGCGCAGTGCTCGGGCCCTGACGATGTCGCCAAGACAATCGCCTTCGCCCGTGACCACGACCTGCTCGTCGCCGTCCGCGGCGGCGGCCACAACGGCGCCGGTCTGGGAACGTGCGACGACGGCGTCGTGATCGACCTCTCGCGGTTGAACGGAATCGAGGTCGACCCGCAGGCTCGCTCCGTCCGTGTGGGCGGCGGCTCCACCTGGGGCGAGGTCGACCGGGCGACGAACGAGCACGGGCTCGCGACGCCGAGCGGGATCATCTCGACCACCGGCGTCGGGGGCCTCACCCTCGGTGGCGGCCTCGGCAATCTGACCCGGACGTGCGGGCTTTCGATCGACAACCTGCTCGAGGCCGAGCTCGTGCTCGCCAGCGGCGAGCGCGTCCGCGCCAGCGCCGAGGACAACCCCGATCTGTACTGGGCGATCCGCGGCGGCGGCGGCAACTTCGGGGTCGTCACCTCCTTCCGCTTCCGGCTGCACGAGGTCGACACGGTCATCGCCGGCCCGACGTTCTGGCCCGTCGAGCTCGGCGCCGAGGTGCTCTCGGCCTATCGCGAGTTCCTGCCGAACGCCCCTCGCGAGCTGAATGCCTTCTTCGCCTTCGCCACCGTGCCGCCCGGCCCACCGTTCCCCGAGGAGATTCACATGCGGAAGGTGTGTGGGGTGATCTCGTGCTACGTCGGCTCTGAGGAGGACGCGGCGAAGGCACTCGCGCCCCTGCTGGACGCCCTTCCGGAGCCGCTGCTGCCTGGAACGGCTCCGATGCCGCATCCTGCGCTGCAGAGCGCCTTCGACGGCGTCTACCCGCCCGGAGACCAGTGGTACTGGCGCGCCGACTTCGTCAAGGAGATTCCCGACGAGGCCGTCGAGATCCACGCGAAGTTCGGCGCCGAGATGCCGACCTGGAAGTCGACGATGCACATGTACCCGATCGACGGCGCCGCCCACGACCCCAGCCCGTCCGACACGGCGTGGAGCTACCGAGACGCGCAGTGGGGCTCTGTCTTCGCGGGGGTCGATCCTGACCCGGCGAACGTTGACGTCATCCGGCAGTGGTGCGTCGACTACTTCGACGCCCTGCATCCGTTCTCGGCCGGCGGCGCCTACGTGAACATGATGATGGACGAGGGCCAGGAGCGGGTCCGCGCCAGCTACCGCGACAACTACGAGCGGCTCGCGCAGATCAAATCCAGGTACGACCCGGACAACATCTTCCGCGTCAATCAAAACATCCAGCCGCAGGCATAAAGCGGCGCTTTGAAATCACACCTCTGAGCGAGGGAGGGGAGGCCCGCTAGGCCGCGCGTCGCTGCGACGGCGCCTCGCGCCGGGTCGCGATCGCGATGACCTCGCCCCCGGGGCGCCGCAGCTCGGAGATCTGCATCAGCACGAAGCCGAAGCCGCACTCGCAGACCCTGCCCTCGAGCTCGCGGACGTGGTCGATCGCGACCTCCGCCTCCTCCGGGCAGTCGGGGTCCGAGCAGACGATCTTCGCCAGTAGCACGGCGCGATGGTCCCGCGCGCCCCGGACGGATCGCGCTGACCTCGAGCCGGCGGGCTGACGTAGGCTGCGCTGCCGCATGGCCCGCGACAATCTCTCCAGCGGTGAGGACCCGGAGGTCCGCGCGGCGGGGGGCGTCGTGCTGCGCCGCGACGACGACGGCAAGACGAGGGCGTCGGTGATCCATCGGCCCAAGTACGGGGACTGGTCGCTGCCGAAGGGCAAGCTCGAGCCGGGGGAGAGCTGGCGGGAGGCCGCCCTGCGGGAGGTCGAGGAGGAGACCGGCATGCGCTGTCACGCGGGCAGGGAGCTCCCCGCGGTCGGCTACCGGGACCGCGAGGGCAGGCGCAAGCGCGTCCGCTACTGGCTGATGGAGCCCGAGCGGGGGGAGTTCGCGCCCCACGGCGAGGTGGATGAGCTGCGCTGGGTGACGCCGGACGAGGCCGACGAGCTCCTCACCTACGACCACGACCGCGAGCTGGTCCGCCGCGCGATCAGGATGCGTCGCTGGCGCCGCCTGCTGCTCTGGCCCGGGCGCGCCTTTAGCCCCGGCTGAGCGTCGGGCCTAAGATTGGTGTCGATGGCAAACGAACTCGAGAAGGCGACCTTCGCGGCCGGCTGCTTCTGGCAGGTGGAGGTGGAGTTCCGGAACACCGACGGGGTCAAGGACGCCGTGGTCGGCTACATGGGCGGCGAGCTGGAGAACCCGAGCTACGAGCAGGTCTGCACCGACGCCACCGGACACGCGGAGGTCTGCCAGGTCAGCTTCGATCCCGACGAAGTCTCCTACGAGGATCTGCTCGACGTCTTCTGGGGCCTGCACGACCCCACCCAGATGAACCGCCAGGGACCCGACGTCGGCAGCCAGTACCGCTCGGCGATCTTCTTCCACACCCCCGAGCAGGAGCGCGAGGCGAGCGCCTCGCGGGATCGCGAGCAGGCCAACCACCGTAAGCCGATCGCGACCGAGATCGTCCCGGCCCGCCAGTTCTGGCCCGCCGAGGACTATCACCAGCGCTACCTCGAGAAGCGCGGCCTCGCCACCTGCAAGATCTGAGCGCGGCGGGGGGTCAGTAGGTTCTCGGCCTTGCCCCAACGTCATTTGTTTGAGCCGATCCCCGTGCGTACGCCACGGGGCCACGCCAAGTAGCGCATTCGGCTGGGGGCCGAAAGGTCGCTGGTTCAAATCCAGTTGCCCTGACCGCTCGAAGCCGCTGCTTTTGCAGCGGTTTCGTAGTCAGAGCCCGGCGGCCGGGTCGGCCGACGGGGAACAAACAGGGAACAATTTCGGGGTCGTGCTGAACGACCGGGGTTGAGGGCGTAGGAAGGGACATCCGCTGCCCTCACGAGGCTCCGAGTGGTCATTTGAGCCAGCCTGGCTCAGGACCAGAACCTGATCTGCCTCGGTGACTTCAAAATCGATCGCGAGGATCTCCCAGGGCAGGATCGGCGCTGGAAACCAGAGGTGACCGAAGCTGGAATTCCTGCGGGCGAGAGGTTCGGGCTCGCCCCTCTCTTGGTCGACGCGGAGGGACAAACCGCGATCGAGGATTGGCTCAGCCGCGGTCGGCGCGGTGAGGGCCATCCGGGGCTGGAGAAGATCCCGGGCAGCACCAGGCTCGACCTCGTCGGGGAGTTGGTCGCGAAAGATCCCGCCTCTGATCGATAGGAGCGTTCCTCGGCGTGAGTCATCCCTTCAGGACATGTGAGTTTGGTGGGGCGCGCCTTCGCCGTCGGGCCTGACCGGTTCCCGCACCTCCCCGGCGAGGGGAACTGCGATCCGCCGTCACAAAAGTTGGTAGATCTGCGTTGTTGCAGTGAGGGCTGAGGCGATTGGCCCTCGGATACGGAGAAGGCCCGGATGGGCGACGAGCGCTACTTGGGGGCTCGCTTCTCCGGTGAAGGGGGAAGCGAGCGGTAAGGGAGAAGCTACGGGTGACCGAGCAAGCCTCGGCTGCGCCAAATCGAACGAGGCCTATCCGGCGATGCCGACGCCGCGCCCTGCTGGGCCTCGGTGCCTTGGTGGCCCTTTCCGTCATCGCCGCGCCCGCCGTGCAAGCGGAGGTCGGGGGCGACGCCCCGGTTGGTGAGGCGGTGCCGTCCTCCGACCCGGTCTTGCAAGCGAGCCTGGAAGCGAGCCGGGCAGAGGACGACGTAGGAGCGAATGCCGAGGCTTCGCGCCTCGCCTATCGCGATCAATCAACGGCGGAGGCACTTGAGACCGCCCGAGACATCTACCCCGAGCTGCTCCTCGCCCCCGCCTGGCGTCCGCTGACCCTTGTCGACGGGAGCGAGGTTGAGAGCTACCTCGGTCCGCACACCGCGCGAGTCGATCTCCCCGGTCACGAGGGTGACGCTCTCGTCGAGAGCGTCTTTCCCCTCCGAGCGCCGTCGGAGTCCGGTCGCCTTGACCCCGTTGACCTGGCCCTGGTCGACCAGGGCCAGGTGATCGCGCCCAAGAACCCTCTCGGTCCGCTCCGTATCGACCCGGACCTTGGCGGGGGTGCTGAGCTGCCGCGCGCCGGCCTCGGCTTCAGGCCGACGGGGTTCGAGCAGAACTCGGCGGGTCAGGTTGTCGAGGACAAGGCCTTCTACGCCAATGCCTATCCCGATACCGACTACATCCTGCGGGCCTTGCCTGCCGGCGTCGAGGCTCTCTTCCAGCTGCGCTCGATCGACAGCCCGGATCGATTCTCGCTGCGGTTCGATCTACCAGCCGGCGCCTCGCTTGAGAAGCAAGGTGAGCGCGGTGCGGCGATCGCCAACGGCGACGACGTTCTGGCCCGTATCCCAGCGCCGGTTGCTTCGGATGCCGACGGCCGACAGATCCCGATCACGTTCGATGCCGCAGGGGACGAGCTGCGGCTCAGCATCGACCACGCGGCCGGCAGCTGGACTTATCCGATCCTTGTCGATCCGCCGGTCATGGAGGAATACCGCTATTGGAGCAACTGGTCCGTCCCCGACTACACTGGCTGGCAGTCGACGACGCGCCCAGCTTCGGGTTTTGTCAACACCTTCTCGGACAGCGGCTGGGGCGGCGATCTCCAGACCTGGGGACGTGGGATCTACACCTACGGCTCCCAGGGTTGGCAGGAGTTCTGGGACTGGGCGACCTGGGCCTTCGACTCACCGGGCCGCGAGGCCTTTGTCTACAAGGGTGAGTTCAGTTACGTCAGCTTCGTTCCCGGAGACTGCCAACACCACACCGACTGCTACCGGTTCCCCCCAGGGCGGATGAATGCCGCCGCGGGCATCCGGACGCAAGACGGCTGGTGGGAGTCCGGCGTGGTGTTGGAGACCGGACAGGCTTCGCCACTGGTCTATGGCAATTCGACGGTGAGTTACCAGACGACCACCCACTGCCTAGCCGGCGGTTGCCAGCCCACAGGCAGTCCGAACAACCAGATGGCCCTCCATACCTACTC
>JBOGZI010000121.1:0-4664 GCA_050697275.1 Solirubrobacterales bacterium
CTACTGGACCGAGCCGGTGGAGGCGGTTGCGGGCGAGACGCGACGGGCGATCCGCCTGCTCGCGCTCGAGGCGGCGATCGCGATCGAGCGCGGCGAGCTGCTCGGCCGGCTCGAGGAGGCGGCCCGCACCGACGATCTCACCGGGCTGCTCAACCGCCGCGCCTGGAACGCCGAGCTCGGCCGCGAGCTCGCCCGCGCCAACCGCGGCGACCGGGAGCTGGCGGTCGCGGTCCTCGACCTCGATCGCTTCAAGGAGTACAACGACGCCCACGGGCACCAGGCGGGCGACCGCTTCCTGAAGCAGATGGCGAGCACCTGGAGCGAGAGCCTGCGCGGCACCGACGTCCTCGCCCGCTACGGCGGCGAGGAGTTCGCGCTGGCGATGCCGGCCACCACCGTGGAGGAGGCCGAGGCGATGCTGAGGCGGCTCTGCGGGGCGCTGCCCGACGGGCAGACCTGCTCGGCCGGGGTCTGCGTCTGGGACGGGTCCGAGAGCGCCGAGGGGCTGATCGCCCGCGCCGACACCGCGCTCTACGCGGCCAAGGCGGCCGGCCGCGACCAGGTCTTCTCGGCCCAGTCCGGTCCGGCGCCGCCCGGGCGCGCCTAGCTCAACAGCAGCTCGTCGGCCCCCTCGGGCTTCCAGCGGTTGGAGAGCGCGCCGGCCGGCATCATCAGCAGCCAGACCCCGACCGCCAGGGTGGTGCTGAGGAACCCCACCGGAATCGAGAGCAGGAAGAAGACCACCGGAAAGAAGGAGTTCAGCGCTCCCCATTTGTAGAGCGCCGCGGAGATCGGGCGGGCGAACAGGCTGCGGCGGTAGGCGTGCCGGAAGAGGACCACCTCCATGCCGCTGACCACGGCGACGTTGGTCGCGTAGATCGCGATCGAGAGCGGGTTCTCGAACTGCTCGCCGAGCAGCGCGGTGGGGAAGGGGAGGAAGGCGACGAAGGCGAGGTAGATCAGGTTGAGACTGATCAGCCCCTGGTCCATGCGCGCGAGCAGCGAGAAGAACTGGTGATGGGCGAGCCAGTAGCGGCCGATCACCGCGAAGCTGATGAAGAAGCTGATGAACTCCGCGCTGCGGTCGTTGAGGGCGTCGGCCAGCTCGCTGACGTCGCCACCGTGGGCGAGGGTCGGCACGGAGATCGAGACCACCAGCAGGGTCATCGCGATCGCGAACAGCCCGTCGCTGAAGGTCAGCGCCCGGCCGAACTCGATGCTGTCGCGGTCGTAGCTCCGCGCCCGCTTCTCCTCGCTCATCGGGGCCGGCCCCCTCGCTGCGGCCTAGATGCCGAGGTCACGCAGGAAGCCCGGCTCCAGCGAGCCGAGCTGGATGAAGGCCGGCAGCGGCATCTCGTCGGGGTTGCCCCGGATGCCCACCCGGCTTCCCTCCGGGGCCTCGCCCTCGAGGCGCTTGCCGAGCTCGATCGCCGCGTCCTCGGTGTCGGCGCCGACCAGCACGTACTTCCAGTGCCGCCGCACGGGGAGAGCCTCCTTGCGCAGCCGGGCGGCGAACTCGAGCGTGGCGCGGCGATCGGGCAGGTCGACCAGCACCTGCCAGGGGTAGTCGCCGAACTCGCGGCGCTCCTCCGCGCCGGCCGCCTGGTTTCGCTCCTCCTCGGCGAGCGCCTCCAGCTCGTCCTCCGGCAGCGGCTCCTCGGCGGCCCGCCACTCCTCGGCGATCGGATGCCAGCGGGTGAGCCCCACGTGCCCGGCAAGCCCCTCCTCCTCCATCAGCTCTCGCACCACCCGCTCGGCCTCGACGGCGCTCTCCTCGTGGCGGGCGTAGATGAACATGTAGCGCCCGTCGCGGGTGACGACCACACTGCCGCCGAGCCGCTCCCGCGCCTCGTTGTCCAGGCGCAGCGCATGCAGGCGATTGCCGAGCGAGGCGCCGTGCTGGTCCTCCTCGAGCGCGATCTCGACCCGCCATTCGTCGGCGAGGCGGGGCGTCTCTTCGTCGCGGGCGGCCACGGCGCGAACTCTTACAGGTCGATCATGCGGCCGTCCGGCCCGAGGTTGATCACCTCGGTCTCCCCGATCCGGCTCTCGGACCCCCAGGCCTCGTGGATGTGCCCGCAGACCGCGAGCGGCGGCCGCTTGCGCTCGATCGCATCGAGGATCGCCTCGCTGCCGAGGTGCTCGCCCCCGCCGCTCAGGTCGCAGTGGCCCTTGGGCGGGGAGTGCACGGCCAGGACCGCGCCCTCCGGGCAGCCGGCGAGCAGCGTGGCCGCCTCCTTCTCGTCGAGGTCGAAGCTCCAGTCCCAGGGGGTGATCGGCACCCCGGCGCCGAGCCCGAAGAAGGCGCGGCCGCCGAGCTCGGTGAGCTCGCCGTGCAGCACGGTCGCCGCCTCCCAGCCCTCGCAGGCCGCGCGGAGCGCCTCGTCGGTCTCGTTGTTGCCGGGGACGAGCACGGTCGGCGTCTCGATCGCCCGGAGGGCGCCGATCGCCTCCTCCAGGCCCTCGTGCACCGAGGCGAAGTCGCCGGCGGCGATCACCACGTCGGCCTCGGGGGCCCGCCCCACCAGGGAGGCGGCGGCGTCGAGGTCGCGGTGCAGGTCGCTGAAGGCGAGCAGCTTCACGGCCCGCAGTCTGCCAGCCGCGGCGCCCGCCCGGCCCCCGCGCCGCCGGCCTGGTTTCGCCGGGCGGGGCGCAGGGAAGACGGACGGGGATGGCACTTCCGCCCGCAGCCGAGCAGCCCGAGCGGCCCGCCGACCCCGCCGAGCCGAGCGAGGTCGATCAACCCCAGCCCGACGAGCGGCCGCCCGAGCCCGATCGCCCACCCGCGCCCGAGCAGCCGATCCCGGCCGAGGCGCCCGACGTGCCGGCCGGAGAGCCGGAGGTGGAGCCGGGCGAGACGGAGACCCCGGCGGAGTAGCGGGCCGGTGGGCCGGCTAGGCGGCGCGGCGAGTGGGCAGGTCGCCGGGCCGCAGGTAGCCGAGCTCGCTCAGCTTCGGGCCGAGGATCTCGTGCATCGCGGCGATCTCGGTCTGGCTCATCGAGCTTCGCCACCCGCCGGGCTCGGCCCGCCGGATCTCCCGGCCGGCGCCCTTCTGCTCGAACGGGACGCGGGAGTAGGAGCTGGCGCCGGCGACCTGCTCGAGCCGCTCGGTGGGCGCCTCGACGCCGAGCACCTCGCAGACCGCGGCGAGGGCCGGCACCGGGTCGGCCCGCAGCTCCTCGTAGCGGATCAGCACGCGGCGCTCCGGCGGCTGGCGGGAGAAGGTCTCCTGAACCACCTCGGTGCGGTGAAGCCAGACGCTCGCCTGCCAGCGGATCAGCGCCAGCCGGCCCGTGTCGGAGAGGGGGTAGGCGCCCTCCTCGGTCGCCCAGCTGCCGTCGCTGTAGGCGTCGAGCCAGGAGTCCACCACGTCCCGGCCGTCTCGCAGCAGGAAGATCAGGAACGAGTCGGGGAACAGCTCCATGATCGTGTCGGCCGCGTGGGAGCCGGGCTCCTTGACGACCACGATCGGGTCCTCGATCCCGCGCTCGCGGATGTCCTCGGCGGCCTGCGCGGCGAAGCGGGCCTCGATCAGCTCGCGCAGGTGCGGCATCCAGACGTCGCGGTAGCGGTCGGAGAGGAGGTAGTCCCGCTTCTGCCGCTTGAAGTCGGCGAGGGTGCCGAGCTCGGGCGGGTCCTTGGCGGTCGCCCAGGCGAGCGGGATCGGGCGCCAGACGCCGAGGTGGTGCCCGAGGTGCGGGTCGTCGATCGGGACGATCCGCTCGAGCTGCGAGAGCATCCGGAGCAGCCAGGTGCTGCCGCTGCGCGAGGAGCCGAAGATCCAGCCGAGCCGGCCCGGCGCGGAAATCGAGATGTCGTCGCCTCCCTCTGGCATGGCGTTCAGGCGCGTGGCCTCCTCCCCGAGAGTAGCCGCGGGTCAGACGGAAGCGCGGAGGCGCGGCCAGAGCAGCAGTGACAGATCCATGGCACCCTGTCGATACCCGGCCGGCGGGGGGCGAAACCCGGTCGCGAGTCCGTTGACCCGCACCTCCCAGGCGGGAAGCGGCAGTCCCTAGGCGACGCGGCGAGACTCGTCCAGCAGTCGCCGGGCGCGGGCCAGGGTCTCGTCGTCGAGGTCGGCCTCTTCGAGCTCGTAGCGGTCGGCGAGCGCCGCGACGAGCGTCCCCTCGACCTCGTCGAGCTCGACCTCGCGGCCGAGCTCGTCGGCGACGCTGCCCGCGGTCGCCGGGTCCCAGTCGAGCTCGAGCGCCTCGTAGACGGGGGTGAGGACCTCCCTGACCAGGCCGGCGTCGCTGACCACCACGACCCCGCCCACGTGCGCGCCGCCGCGGATCATCCGCTGCCCGATCCCGGCCAGCTTGCTGGCGCCGCGCGCGTTGACGCTGTAGGCGCCGGGGCAGTATTCGCCGGGGATCTCGCCCACGCGGGCGTCCACGCCGAGCCCGCGCAGCACCTCGGCGACCGTCCTCGCCATCTCCTCGAAGCGGGCGTAGGTGCGCTTCGGCGACTGCCGGTCGGGATAGGCGCGGGCGATCGCCAGCGTCCCGCGATGGAAGAGGGCGGCGCGGCCGCCGGCGAGCCGCGGCCGGCGATCGGGGCGGGCGAGGTGGGCTCGCGATGAGAGCGGGCCGTGCGATGAGCGAGGCCGTGCGATGAGTGAGGCCATGCGATGAGCGAGGCCGTCCAGTGAGCGACCTGCTGA
>JBOGZI010000122.1:0-21259 GCA_050697275.1 Solirubrobacterales bacterium
GCTCGGCGTCGCGGACCCGCCCGGCCTCGGTCCCGAGCGCCCGCCACAGCTCCGGCTCCGGCTCGTCGGGCTCGCTCGCCTCGCGGGCGGCGATCGCCAGCCCGGTCCACTGCTCGGCCGCCTCGTGGGCGAGGACGGACTCCTCGCGCCCGGCCTCCTCGAGGAAGCGTGAGTACATGCGCCTGAAGTTGCCGCCGCCGGTGCCGCGGCGCTCGATCACCTGGTAGAGGAAGCGGGCGCACCACTGCCAGTCCTCTGCCGCCTCGGGCCAGCCCTCGATCTCGTCAGCGAGCCGCTCCAGCGCCGGGATCCCCTGGTACTCGCCCATGGTCGGCTCCAGCATCTCCTTCGCGGCCCGCTCGATCGCCGCCGGCGCGTGTGCGAGCAGGTCCTCGCGGCTCAGCTCGGCCCCCTCGGGCAGGTCGATCACGTGGCCGTCGAGCGGGAAGATCGGCTGCTTCGAGTGCCTCGCCTCCTTGAGGCTCTCCAGCGAGGTCGTCTGCAGATCCTCGAAGGCGGTGTCGGAGAGCCAGGCGAGCTCCTCGTCGTAGCCGGCCAGCACCACGGCGTGACCCGGGAAGTGGGCCGAGCGCCCGTAGTGGTCGAGGTAGTAGAGGTCGGTGAGCAGCAGCGCCGGGCGGCCCTCGCCCACGGCGTCGCGGGCAAGCTCCCAGGAGCGCTCCGGGTCGGGCTCGGTGCGCAGCCGCAGCGGGGTGCGGGTCAGCTCGAGGAAGTTCTCCTCCAGCCGCGCCGCCCTGCCGTTGGTGAAGCGCGAGGGGGACTGGCCCTCGGCGACCACGTAGTAGAAGCAGGCGCCGGCGCCGAGCCCGAAGGCCATCTCCTCGGAGATCTCGAGGCCGTGGAAGCCGAGCAGGTTCCGCAGCGCGGTCGAGCCGCAGTGGTGCCCCGGAACGTGCCGGTAGGCGGGGACCATGACGCGCTGAGCAGCCTCCATGGACTGGATTCTCGCGGATCGGCCGGCTCGCCAGGCGCGAACCGTATTCTGCGCCGGTGCTCGGAGCGCTCGACACACGCCTGCTGGTTGCGATGCGCACCCGCTTCCACGGCCCGGCGGCCGAGGCGGTGATGCGCGCGCTCGGCAGGGCGGGCGAGTACGGGGCGGTCTGGCTCGCGATCGGCCTGGTCCTCGCCCTGGTGGACTCCGAGCGCCGCGATGCCTGGCTCGTCGCCGGGGCGCTCGGCCCGGCCGCGATCGTCCTCAACTTCGCGGTCAAGCTGGCCGTGCGCCGGCCCCGCCCGGTGGTGGAGGGCCTGCCGCCCCTCGGCGGCGCCCCGAGCTCGCTCAGCTTCCCCTCGGCGCACTCCACCTCCTCCTTCGCGGTCGCCACGGCCGCCACCCGGATCGCGCCGGAGGCCGCGGTGCTCTACCTGCTGGCCGCCGCGATCGCCCTGGGCCGCCCCTACCTCGGCATGCACTACCCCTCCGACGCGCTCGCCGGCGCCCTGCTGGGGACGGCGCTCGGCCTGCTGGTGCCGCTGCCGTGACGGCGCCGAGCCGCGCCGAAGAGCGCCTGCCCGCGGAGCCTCCGGACCAGTGAAGATCGGCATCCTCGGCCTTCCCAACGCCGGCAAGTCCACCCTGTTCAACGCGCTGACCGCGGCCGGGGCTGAGACCGGCGAGTATCCGTTCACCACCGTCGATCCGAACGTCGCGATCGTGCCGGTGCCGGACGAGCGCCTGGAGCCGATCGCGAAGACGGTGGGCAGCTCCGAGCGGGTCCCGGAGACGATCGAGTTCTGGGACATCGCCGGCCTGGTCAGGGGAGCGTCGAAGGGTGAGGGGCTCGGCAACCGGTTCCTCGCCTCGATCCGCGAGACCGACGCGATCTGCCACGTGGTTCGCGCCCACGGCGCCGGCGCCGTCGCCCACCCCGAGGGCGGGGTGGACCCGGTCCGAGACGCCGAGCTGGTGGATGCCGAGCTGCTCGCCGCCGATCTGGAGAGCGCCGAGCGGCGGCTCGAGAAGCTGACCAAAGAGGCGCGCTCCGGCGACAGGGCCGCCGCCGCCGAGCGCGACTGGCTGGAGGCGGTGGTGGAGGCGCTCGGCTCGAGCCGGCCGGCCCGCGAGGTGCCAGTACCCGAGGCGTCGCCGGAGGCGATCCGCGACCTCTCCCCGCTGACCGGCAAGCCAGTCCTCTACGTCGCCAACGTCGACGAGGGGGAGAGCGAGGTCCCGGCTCAGCTGGGCGAGTACGCCGCCGAGTCCGGGACGGCGGCAATCACGATCTCCGCCCGGGTCGAATCCGAGCTGCGCGAGCTCGAACCGGGCGAGGCCGAGGAGATGCGGGCCGAGCTCGGGGTCGAGGGCTCGGGGCTGGAACGGCTGGTGGGCGCGGCCTGGGAGCTGCTCGACCTGGTCACCTTCTACACGGCGCATCAGGGCGCCGAGGCGACCGCGCGCAGCCTGGCACGCGGCGGCACCGCCTACGACGCGGCCGGGGAGGTCCACACCGACTTCCAGCGCGACTTCGTCCGCGCCGAGGTGATCGGCTGGCGAGAGCTGGTCGAGGCCGGCGGCTACGCCGCCGCCCGCGAGCGCGGCACCCTCCGCACCGAGGGGCGCGACTACGTCGTCGGGGACGGCGACGTGATCACGATCAAGCACTGACGTTAGGCTCCCCGCCCGTGCGGACCAAGGCGCGCTTTCCCGAGGTCCCCGAGAAGGCGGGGCACTACGAGAGCTTCTACCTGAAGCTGAACCGGCCGGGGGGCGGTCAGGCGGCCTGGATCCGGCACACGGTCCACAAGCGCCCCGGCGAGCCCCTCACCTGCGCGCTCTGGTTCACGCTGTTCGACGCCGATGCCGCCGGGCCGCGCGCCACCAAGCGTCAGTGGGCCGCGGATGCCCTCGACGCCCCCGAGGGCTCCTACATCCGGGTCGCGGACGCGAGCCTGACCGATGGGCGCGCGACCGGCACGGTCGCCACCGACGCGCTCGAGGCGAGCTGGGACCTCTCCTTCTCGGACCAGCATCCGCCCTTTCACCATCTGCCGCGCGACTTCCTCTACCGCACCTCCCTGCCGAAGACCAAGTTCCTCAGCCCCTATCCCGACGCCGCCTTCAACGGGCACCTCGAGGTCGGTGGCGAGCGGATCGAGGTCGAGGCCTGGCGCGGGATGGTCGGCCACAACTGGGGCGCCGAGCACGCCGAGCGCTGGGTCTGGGTGCAGGGCGCCGGCTTCGAGGGCCGCTCGCCGGAGGACTACTTCGACATGGCGGTCGGCCGGATCAAGGTCGCCGGTCTCACCACCCCCTGGGTGGGCAATGCGATGCTCGCGCTCGACGGGACCGAGCACCGGCTCGGCGGCTTCGAGCGCATCCCGAGCACCGAGGTCGCCGAGGAACCGACCGGCTGCCGCCTCCAGCTCAAGGGCAAGGGGGTCAAGGTCACCGGAACCGTCACCGCCCCGCGCAAGGACTTCGTCGCCTGGATCTACGCCGACCCGGTGGGCCCCGAGCACAACACGCTCAACTGCTCGATCTCGGATCTCGACCTGGACGTCGAGCTCGACGGCGCGCCCGCCCAGCGCCTGCGCGTCGCCGGCGCCGCCGCCTACGAGTTCGGCACCCGGGACACCGACCACGGCATCCCGTTGCAGCCCTACCCGGACGGGTAGAGCCGCGGGCTTAGCGCCAGGCGCGCAGCGCCGCGTTGACCGAGCCCCGGAAGCGCTTCGGGGCGCGGCGCGACTTGGTGAAGTAGGCCCAGGTGTCCGGCAGCCCGAGCGCCGCCCGCAGGTCGGGGCCGCCGATTTTGCTGGAGCCGCCGCTGCCGACGATCCGCGCCTGCACGATCCGCGGCGAGGAGCCACGCTTGGTCACCACGATGTTGCGGAGCTTGCCCTTCACCCGCCGGCCGAGCCGCCTCTGCATGCTCCCATGGGAGAACTTGCGGGTCCACTTGAAGTAGGGGGAGCCGGCCTCGCCCTCGTACGGGTCGGGCACGCCGCGCAGGTACGGCGCCGGGGTGCCGCCCAGGAAGGAGTTCTCGTTGTCCTCGGTATGGCCGCCCGAGGTGGAGAAGAAGAAGGTCTGCGCCACCTTGCCCCCGTGGATGACGACCTGCAGCGCCGTCTCGGATACCGCCTGGTTGGTTCGGGTGGTCTCGGCCTTGGCCCCGCCGTAGACCTGGCTGCGCGTATCGGCGTAGTGGTCGAAGCCCGCCCCGCCAGCCGGGCTGGAGACCGCGTAGGAGCGGGCCGCCACCGCCTGCGCCTTGAGCGCTTCGAGCGGCCAGGAGGGCGGCGATTCCCGCGCGATCACACCGCGCACGTAGTCCTCGAGGTCGACCGCGTTGATCGCGGCCAGCCGCCCGCGGCTCTTCGACGCCCGAATCTGGAGCACGCCGCGGTAGTTGCCCTTGCCGAACAGCTCCACAGTGAAGCCGCCGGCGGCGCTGAGCAGCTTGCCGCAGTTGGCCACCCGCGCGCCGCCCTTGGTGTTGAGCATCACCTTGCGGCCCTTCCGCTTCGCGACATAGGTCTTCGATTCAGTCAGGTCGGCGCCGCAGGCCGAGTTGGCGCCGCTGAAGCGGATGCTCCGCGCCTGGGTGAGGAGCACGCGAACCGTCTGCGTGGGGATCGTCCCGAGGGTGGTGCCCGTGTAGTAGTGGGCGAGGATCGCGCTGTAGTCGAAGCCCCGCTTGGCGTGGCCGAGCGCGCCGTACTGACTCATCCCGACGCCGTGCCCGTAGCCCGCCCCCTTCACGACCCACTGGGGCGCCGCCTCGGCGCGCGGAGCCGCGCTCGCGAGCAGCAGCAGCAGCGCGGCTAGTGCCGCCGCGATCGCAAGGCGCCACGCGGGCGCGCCGGATGTTCCTGTCCTCGGCATCTATCCCGGAACGGAGAAGGGCCGCAGAAGTTGCGTTCCCCTGCCTTCTAGAACGCCTCGCCCGGTCCTCTAGGCTCAAGGTATCCGCCGGGCGCTTGGAAGCGCCGGTACAGGGGAAGGAGCGAGGCATGGCCACAGAGACGATCGAGGCGACGGATCACCGGCTCCTGGTCGACGGCGAGCGCCTGGAGACGGGGGAGTGGTCCGAGGTGAAGAGCCCCTACGACGGCAGCCTGATCGGCCGCGTGCCCAAGGCCGATGCGAGCGTGGTCGAGCGCGCGGTGAAGTCCGCCACGGCGGCCTTCGAGACTGGGGGGTTTCCGCAGCACGCCCGCGCCGAGGTGCTGGACCGCGCCGCCCACCTGGTCCGCGAGCGCGAGGACGAGCTGGCCGCGACGATCGCCGCCGAGGCGGGCAAGCCGCTGAAGACGGCCCTGGTCGAGGCGCAGCGGTGTGTCGGCACGCTGACCTTCTCGGCGGTCGAGGCCCGCGTCCTGACCGGCGAGATGGTGCCGATGGAGGGCGGCCCCGCCGGCGAGGGCAAGCTCGGCTTCGTGATCCGCGTCCCCTACGGGGTGGTGGGCGCGATCAGCCCCTTCAACTTCCCACTCAACCTGGTCGCCCACAAGCTCGGCCCCGCGATCGCCGCCGGCAACGCCGTCGTGCTGAAGCCCGCCGGCCAGACCCCGATCTCCGCGATCAAGCTTGCCGAGATCCTCTATGAGGCCGGCTTGCCGGAGCGCTGGCTCCAGGTCGTCTGCGGCTCGGGCTCGGAGGTCGGCAACGCCATCGTCGAGAGTGACGGGATCGGCGCGATCACCTTCACCGGCTCCGCCGGGGTCGGCTGGGAGATCCGCGCCAAGGCGGCGCGCAAGAAGGTCAACCTGGAGCTCGGCTCGACCGCGCCGCTGATCGTCCACGAGGACGGCAACTGGGAGAAGGCGGCCGATGCCGCCAAGATCCACGCCTTCTCGCACGCCGGCCAGAGCTGCATCTCGGTGCAGCGGATCCTGCTCCACGAATCAATCGCCGAGGAGTTCACCGAGCGGTTCGTGGGCAACGTCGAGTCGCTGGTCGTCGGCGACCCGATGGACCCCGACACCGACGTCGGCCCGTCGATCTCCGAGGACGACCGCGATCGGGTCAAGCGGTGGGTGGACGAGGCCGCCGGGGCCGGCGGCGAGGTCCTCACCGGCGGCGAGCTGGTGGACGAGGGGCGCTGCCTGGCACCGACCGTCCTCCGCGAGCCGCCCCGGGACGAGAAAGTCTGGTGCGAGGAGATCTTCGGCCCGGTCGCCACCGTCCACGCCTTCAAGGGCTTCGACGAGGCGATCGCGCTCGCCAACGACGCGCGCTACGGCCTCCAGGCCGGGATCTTCACCCGCGACCTCGGCCTCGCGATCGAGGCCGGCAAGCGGCTCGAGTTCGGCGGCGTCCTGGTCAACGAGGTGCCGACCTTCCGCACCGACCAGATGCCCTATGGAGGCGTCAAGGACTCCGGCAACACCCGAGAGGGCCCCGCCTACGCCGTCCGCGAGCTCACCGAGGAGCGCCTGGTCACCCTGCAGGGCTGAGGGCCAGGCCACTCCCACTACGAGGTATTGTCAGGCCGCTGACACGCAGCTAGTCTGGTTCGATGCGAGGGAGGGGGCTGCAACGGAATCTTCGCCGCCGCGCAAGATCCGCAAGCTGCGCAGCCTGGGCTGCTGATCCCATGAGCGCGAAGCCGGCATTAGGTAGTGGCCCGAAGTCCAATTCGATTGCACCGAGCCGAGGAGCGCTCTCTCGTGCCACGATGACGAGGAGGAGAAGGGCCTCGGTCGTCTTGGCGGTGCTGCTGGCCGCCGCCGTAACCGGTTCGCCCGGTCCGGCGAGCGCCGCGATCATCACCCCGAACACCACCGCCGATCAATTCGACACCGATCCGGCGAACTGCTCGCTGCGGGAGGCGGTCGACGCCGCGGACGACAACAGCGTCGCGGATGCCCCTGGCTGCACCGCCGGGGACGCCGCCATGGACACGGTCCGGCTCCCGCCCGGGAGATACGAGCTGACCATCCCGCAGAACAACGCGCTGGTTGAGGACGTCGCGAGCGGGGATCTCCAGCATTCCGCCAACCTGAGGGTCGAGGCCGTCCCGGGGACCACCGAGCCGGTCACGATCGACGCCAACCAGACAGACCGGATCTTCCAGAGCTTCGCCAATCTGGAGGTAGACGGAATCACGCTCACCGGCGGCTTTGTCGACGCGCCGGGGGACTTCACCGCTTCGACCGGGGGTGCGATCGGCGCCTCGAGCGGCCCGAGCCTGACGATGACCGACAGCGCGGTGGTCGGCAATCGCTCCGACGGCTTCGGCGGGGGGATCGCCTGGCCTGGGGGGCCCGGCGACGTGACGCTTACCAACGTCACTGTCTCGGGCAACACCGCGACCGAGCAGGGCGGCGGCGGGATCGAGACAGGCGGCACGCTGGCCATGGATCACGTCACGGTGACCAACAACCTCGCCGTCGCGAACGGCAGCATGGCCGGCGGTTTCGCGGGGGGCGGGGTACTGCTGACCTCGATGACCGCGGCGAGCGTCCACAACTCGATCATCGCCAGCAACAGCGAGAACCGGCAGCCGGCGAATACTCCGAACTGCGAGGGCAACTTCACCAGCACCGGGGGCAACATCCTTGGCACCGAGGGGACCTGCAACTTCACCCAGCTCGTCACCGATGACGTGGAGGTCGCCGACCCGGGGCTCGCCCCCCTCGGCGACTACGGAGGCTCGAGCCTCACCCACGCACTGCTGGGGGGCAGTACGGCGATCGATCAGGGGGTCGCCACCTGCCAGTCCAACGACCAGCGCGGTCTCCCCCGTAGCGCCGCCCCCTGCGAGGCGGGCGCCTATGAGGTGCAGCCTGACGATGCCGATGGCGACAGCGTCCTCGACGGTGCCGACAACTGCCCGAACGCGGTCAACGCGCGGCAGGAGAACAACGACGGCGACGCCCAGGGCGACGCCTGCGATCCGGACGACGACAACGACGGCGTCGCCGACGTGGCCGACAACTGCGACTTCCTTGCCAACGCCGACCAGGCCGACAACGACGGCGACGGGATCGGCAACGTGTGTGATCCGACTCCGAATCCGCCGCCGGCGCCTCCCGCGCCTCCCGCGCCTCCTGCGCCCATCGCACCCGCCATCACGCCCGCAGTCGCGCCGACGTTCGACCTTGCCGCGGCGATCAAACGCTGCAAGAAGAAGTTCCCCAAGCGCAAGAAGCGCAGGAAGTGCATCAGGAAGGCGAAGGCCAGGGCCAGGGCGGGCTAGCCTAGCGGGCCGCGATTCGCCCTAGTCGTGGGGCCGGGCCATCTTGGCGTGGTCGAGGGCCTCTTCTAGGATCTTCTCGTCGACGCCCATCTCCTTCGCCACCTCGCGGATCGAGCGGTCCGAGGCGGCGGCCTCCTTGACGATCTCGGCGGCCTTGTCGTAGCCGATGTGCGGGTTGAGGGCGGTGGCGACGATCAGGTTCGCCTCGCGGTGCCGCTCGATCATCTCCTCGTTCGGCTCGATTCCGCTGACGCACTTCTCGTCCAGCGCGCGCGAGGCGGCCGCGAGCAGCTTGATCGAGTCGAGCAGGTTGCGGGCGATCAGCGGCACCCGCACGTTGAGCTCGAACTGGCCCTGACCTCCGGCCAGTGTGATCGCGGCGTCGTTGCCGATCACCTGATCGGCGACCTGGATCACGACCTCCGGGATCACCGGGTTGACCTTGCCCGGCATGATCGAGGAGCCCTTCTGCAGCTCGGGCAGCCTGATCTCCGCCAGCCCGGCCCGCGGGCCGGAGCCCATCAGGGCGAGGTCGTTGGCGATCTTGAGCAGGGAGACGGCGACCACCTTGAGCTGGCCGGAGAGCTCGACCAGGGCGTCGCGGTTCGCCTGGGCCTCGAAGCGGTCGTCGGGCTCCGAGATGTCGAGGCCGGTGTCCGCGCTCAGCTTCTCCCGCACCTTGGCGGCGAACTCCGGATGCGTGTTGATCCCGGTGCCGGTGGCCGTCCCGCCGAGTGGGATCTGTCTCACGCGGGGGAGCGTCGAGCGGACCCGGTCGGCGCCCAGCTTGATCTGGGTGGCGTAGCCGGCGAACTCCTGCCCGAGCGTCACCGGCACCGCGTCCATCAGGTGGGTCCGCCCGGTCTTCACCAGGTCGGCGAATTCGTCGCCCTTCCGCTCCAGGGCGCCTGAGAGCTGATCGAGCGCCGGCAGGAGGTCGGAGTGGACCTCGCCGAGCGCCGCCAGGTGCACCGCCGAGGGGAAGACATCGTTCGAGGACTGGCCCCGGTTGACGTGGTCATTGGGATGGGCCTCGTCGCCGGCGAGCCTGGCGATCACCTCGTTGGCATTCATGTTGGATGAGGTGCCGGAGCCGGTCTGGAAGGCGTCGACGGGGAACTGATCGTCGTGCTTGCGTTCGGCGACCTCGTCGCCGGCCTTGGCGATCCGCTCGGCGAGCCCGGCGTCGAGCTCCCCCAGCTCTGCGTTGGTCCGCGCCGCCGCCGCCTTCAGGCGGCCGAGCCAGTGGATCACCGGCGGCGGGATCGGCTGGCCGGAGATCTTGAAGTTCTCGACCGCCTTCTCTGTCTCCCCGCCCCAAAGGTTCGCCATGAGTTGAGGCTATCTAGCCCGACTCCTGGCCCGCCGCGTAGCCGCGGTTGAAGCCGCGGTTGAAGGCGGGGGGCGGGGCCTGGGCGGCGCTGAAGCGTGCGGCGGAGTTGAGGCGCCGGATCAGGTCAGCGTGGATCGCGTCGGCTCCGCTGCTGGTGGCGCCGATCAGGTAGCCGAGCTGGACGGCGGCGGGGCCGCCGGGGTCGCGGCTCGCCTGGGCGTTGAGCCGGGTCGCGGCGATCACCATCTGCTCGCCGATCTGGGCCAGCTCGCCACCCCCCTGGGAGGGCGTCAGGCAGTCCGAGATCGGGATCCCGTTCACTCGCACCGGACCGGGGGCCGCCCGCAGCACCTCCAGATAAGTCTCGCTGCTCGCCCGGCAGGCCGACGGGGCCCCCTCGTCATCGTCGGAGCCGCATCCGGCGAGCATCGCCAGCGCCGCCGCGGCGGCAGCGGCCGCGGCGATCCGGCCGATCAGTGCCCGCAGGCCCATGGATCGATCGTATGGGACCGCCGCCGCGCCCTCGGTGGCCACCGGCGCCAAGCGGCGCCGATCCCGTCCGCCGGGGGCCATAACTTGAGTGCCCGTGAGCGACGAGGCGACGCCCCTTCGCCCCATCGACCCGCTCGCGCACCGGGCGCTTGAGGCGCTGGTGCGCGCCGAGGCGACCCTCACCCGCCGTCTCGCCGCGGACCTCGACCGGATCGGCGTCTCGGCGACGGGGTTCGCGATGCTGGTGCTGCTCACCAGCGCGGGCGGGGAGCTGGAGCTGCGGGCGATCCGCCGGCGCCTCGCCGCCTCGAAGGCGACGGCTACCGAGGTGCTCGACACGCTGGAGGCCCGAGGCTTCGTCCTGCGAAGCAGGCTGGAGTCGGACCGGCGCGCCGTCTCGGTGGCGCTCACCGCGGCTGGGCACAACCTCGTCACCCACGCCTTCCCGGCCCACGCCGAGCGGGTGCGCGAGGTGTTCGGGGGCCTCGACGAGGCCGAGAAGCGCCAGCTCGCCGAGATCTGCCGCAAGCTGGACCGCGCCGCGTGATAAAGGTTCCGGGCTATGAGGACGCTTGCCGCGTTGCTGTTGGCCACCTCGTCGCTCGTGCTGGCCGCGGGCTGCGGTGACGACGAGGCGAAAGAGGATCTGATCGACGTCGGCCGGGGCCCTGAGGCCGTGGCCGTGGGTGCCGGCGCGGTGTGGGTCGCAAACGCCCTGGACGACACGGTCACTCGGATCGACCCCGAGGAGCACGACGTGGTCCGCGCTTCGATTCCCGTCGGTGACGAGCCGGACGGGATCGCGGTCGGGGAGGGTGGCGTCTGGGTTGCGAATCGCGGCGAAGGAACGGTTTCCCGGATCGACCCCGAGACCGACGAGGTCGTGGGCACGATCCCGGTCGGAAGGGGACCCAACGACGTGGCCGTGGGACTCGGCCAGATCTGGGTCTCGAATGGACGCGAGGACTCGGTGTCTCGCATCGATCCCGTGACCAACGAGACGGTCGCCAGACGCATCAAGGTCGGCGAGGATCCGGGCAATGGCATCGCCGCCGGGAATGGCGCCGTGTTCACAGCCGACAACGCAGCTGCCACGGTCTCGAAGATCGATCCCCGCAGCAACCGGCTCGCCGGTCGGGCGACGCGTCTCGGCGGGGCCGACGGGATCGCGGTCGGCGAAGGCGCCGTCTGGGTGACCGACGAGCTCGATGACGTCGTGGTCCGCATCGAACCCGCCACCAACGAGCCGGTCGGCGATCCGATCCCGGTGGGCGATCAGCCTGGCGCCGTCGCCGTCGGCGAGGGCTTGGTGTGGGTTGCGAACTTCGGCGAGGACTCGGTGTCGCGCATCGATCCGCGCAAGAACCGAGCGGTCGGGGACCCGATCCGGGTCGGCGCCGGTCCCGCCGACGTGGCGGTCGGGGAGGGCGCCGCGTGGGTCGCCAACGCGTCCGACGGAACCGTCAGCCGCGTCGAACCCTGATCGCCCGGGCGAGCGCGAGCTGTTGGATCGTGTCGATCGTCTGCCTCAGGGCCAGCTCGCCGAGATCTGCCGCAAGCTCGACCGCGCCGCCTAGCCAGGCGATCAGGCCTCGATCAGCCGCTTGAAGGCGAGGTCTTGCGCCTCCTCGCGGCTGCGTTCGCCGTGATCGGCGGCGATGAAGTGGCTGCCGATCCAGAGTGCGAAGCCGAGCATGGAGCGGGCCTCGACCTCGTCCTCGTCCTCACAGAGGGCGCCGAACAGGGAGCGCAGGTAATCCATCCGCCGGTTGTCGACCCTCCGCAGCCGCCGGGCGACCCGCTTGTCGCGTCTGGCCCAGTCGCGGACCGCCAGGTCGACGCGGAGCGGGTCGATCCCCAGCACCTCCTCGCCGGAGACGGCGATCGCGGAGAGCCGCCGCAGCTTCGCCCTCGCGTCGCCGCCCGCGTCCTCGACGCGTTCGATCACCTCGTCGACTCCCCTCCGCTCCCAGGCGTCGAGCAGCTCGTCGAGCAGGGCGCGGCGGTCCTCGAAGTGCCAGTAGAAGCCGCCCTTGGTGACGCCGAGCGTGCGCGCCAGCGCTTCGATCCGGACGGCGGCCGGACCGCCTGAGCCCAGCGCCCGCAGCCCCTCCTCCACCCAGCTGCCGCGCGGGGTGCGGGTTAGGGCCATCGCCTATCTCGATCGGGGTTCATGGCGAGTGAAGTTGACAGTGTCACTATCCATACGGTACCGTATGGATAGGCGCGAAACCCAAGGAGGCGCCAGCGATGCGACCACCATCCGCAAAGACCGTAGCCGTCGTGGTCGGGGCCACGATCGCCCTCACCGCGTTCCACTTCACGGACAACATCGTCAACATCGACACCTATCCGCGGCCGGAGGCGTTGTCGGGGGAGGCGATCCAGATCGCCGGCCTGATCTTCTGGCCCGTCGTAGCCGCGATCGGCGTCGCCGGCTACCTGGCCTACCGGCGCGGCAACCTCCAGCTCGCCCACCCGTTCCTGATCGCCTTCTCCTCCCTCGGCCTGATCAGCCTTCTCCACTTCTCCTCCGGCTCGCCGGACGAGCTCACCACCAGAGGGCTGATCTCGGTGATCGTCGACGGGATGATGGGCCTCGCGGTGCTCGGGGTGGCCCTGTGGTCGATGCTCGCTCGCCCCCCGGCGGCAGCTCCGTCGGAGGGCCACCCCCAGGGCGGCTCGAGGTCCGTTGTGAACCAGCGGGCAAGGTGATCCGCATCGATTCCGTCCTGCTGATCGTCGCCGGATCGCTCGCCCTCCTCGGCGCCGCCGTTCACGGAGCGGGAGGCGAGGTCCTTGTGGTGAGAAGGCTGTCCCCGGGAATGCTGCCGGCCAGTCGCCTCGGTGGTCCGAACATGACTATGGCGATGATCCACGCCAGCTGGCACATGACGACGGTCGCCTTTCTTGCGGCCGGCATCGCGTTGATGCTGTCAGGGACGGTCGTCGAAGGCGATGCATCACGTGCGCTCGCCATGCTCGCCGCGGGCGCATTCACCGGCTTCGCCGCGGTCGCGGTGGTTTCGGGGGCCGCCCAGACCCGATCCCTTCGACCCCTCTTCGAGCACCCCGGTCCCGCCATCCTCATCGCCACGGCGGGGCTTGCCTGGTGGGGAGCACTATGACGACGAGACTTCCGGACACCGCGCACACCTCGCGGCCCTGGCGGATCCACGAGCTCACCCGCGACTTCCGGGTCGAGGACGTCTGGGGCCTGCCTGTGGCGAGCGGCCCGGAAGTCTTCCCTCGGGCGATTGAGTTGATCGCCACCTACGACCCGGAGCAAAGCTCCTCCGCCGCCGTCCGCATGCTCTTCGCGCTCCGCTGGAAGGTCGGTGAACTGTTCGGCTGGGATGAGCCGGGCGCGGGCGTCGGGTCGAGGGTGCCGAGGCTGCGCGACCGGTTGCCGGCGGATCTACGCGCGGCACCGTCGGGACCGGAGTTCGACGCGCTTCCCTTCACGTCGCTCTACCTGCTCGACGACGAGTTCGCGGCGGAGATCGCCAACGAGACGATGCACGGCGTGATGCACGTCGGTTTCGTCCCGGGGGAGACCGGCGGCTACCGCGGCCAGCTGGCGGTCCTGGTGAAAGCCGAACGGTCTCTTCGGCACCGCCTACATGGCCGCGATCAGGCCGTTCCGCCACCTGCTCGTCTACCCGCCTCTGCTGCGGGAGATGGAGGGGAAGCTGCGCGAGCTCGCCGGCGATCCGGCGCGGGCACACGCTTAGAGCTCGGTCGTCGTCACCCGGCCGCGGCGCCGCGTTCGTCAGAATCGCCGCCATGCCCGGATTCCACCCGGTGGACCCGAAGCAGTCCTTTCCCGAGCTCGAGCAGCGGATGCTCGAGCGCTGGCGCGAGCGCGACGTCTTCCCCCGTTCGCTGAGCAACCGCGAGGGCGCTCCGCTCTGGGGCTTCTACGAGGGGCCGCCCACCGCCAACGGGCTCCCCGGCACCCATCACGTCCTCTCGCGGGTGTTCAAGGACATCTATCCCCGCTACCGGACGATGACCGGACACTACGTCCCGCGCAAGGCCGGCTGGGACTGCCACGGGCTGCCGGTCGAGCTCGAGATCGAGAAGGAGCTCGGGATCTCGTCGAAGGCCGAGATCGAGGCCTTTGGGATCGCCGAGTTCAACCAGCGCTGCCGGGAGTCGGTCTTCCGCTACGTCGAGGAGTGGAACCGGTTGACCGAGCGGATCGGGTTCTGGCTCGACCTCGACGACCCCTACGTCACCCTCGAGAACGACTACATCGAGTCCGTCTGGTGGGCGCTGCGGCGGATCTGGGACGACGGCCGCCTCTATCAGGGCCACAAGGTCGTCCCCTACTGCCCCCGCTGCGGCACCGCGCTCTCCTCCCACGAGGTGGCGCTCGGCTACCACGACGTCGAGGACCCCTCCGTCTACATCAAGCTGCCGATCCGCGAGCCGGCGCCCAGCGACCAGATCCCCGAAAGCCCCCTGGAGCCCGGCGACCTGCTGCTCGTCTGGACCACCACGCCCTGGACGCTGATCACCAACGCCGCGGTCGCCGCCGGGCCGGAGATCGAGTACGTCCGCGCCCAGGTGATCGGGGGGGATGAGAAGGTCGGTCGCGCCGGGGGCGACGAGGTGTTCGTGCTCGCCAGCGACAGGGTCGAGCAGGTGCTCGGTGAGAATGTCGAGATCCTCGCCCACTTCCCCGGCGAGACGCTGTCCGGCACCGCCTACGAGCCGCCGTTCGACTACATCACCGACTACGGCCCGCGCGGCCACACCGTGCTGCTCGCCGACTTCGTCTCCACCGAGGAGGGAACCGGCCTGGTCCACACCGCGATCGCCTTCGGCGAGGACGACTTCCGGCTCGGCGAGCAGTACGGGATCACCCTCCAGAACCCGGTCACCCTCGAGGGGACCTTCGACGAGCGGATCACCGACTTCGCCGGGCGCTTCGTCAAGGAGGCCGACCCGGACATCGTCAGTGCCCTCGAGCAGCGCGGCAAGCTGCTGCGCGCCGAGACCTACCTGCACGCCTATCCGCACTGCTGGCGCTGCGACACGCCGCTGCTCTACTACGCCAAGTCGAGCTGGTACATCGCCACCAGCCAGGTCAAGGACCGCCTCCTCGCCGCCAATGAGGAGATCGGCTGGCACCCGGAGCACATCAAGCACGGCCGCTTCGGCAAGTGGCTCGAGAACAACGTCGACTGGGCCCTCTCCCGGGACCGCTACTGGGGCACGCCCTTGCCGATCTGGGAGTGCGACTCCGAGAACTGCGAGGAGCGCTTCTGCGCCGGGTCGCTGGCCGACCTCCGTGACCGCGGCGCCGAGCTTCCGGGCGACCTCCACCGCCCCTACATCGACGAGGTGATCCTCGCCTGCGAGCGCGAGGGCTGCGAGGGGACGATGCGGCGGGTCCCAGCGGTGATCGACGCCTGGTTCGACTCGGGCTCGATGCCCTGGGCCCAGCACCACTACCCGTTCGAGAACGAGGAGCTGTTCGAGCAGCGCTTCCCGGCCGACTACATCTGCGAGGCGATCGACCAGACCCGCGGCTGGTTCTACACGCTGCTCGCCGAGGCGGTGCTGCTCTTCGACACCTCCAGCTACCGCAACTGCGTCTGCCTCGGGCTGATCCTCGATCCCGAGGGCCAGAAGATGTCGAAGAGCCGCGACAACGTGGTCGATCCGTGGGAGGTGCTCGAGCGCCACGGCGCGGACGCCTTCCGCTGGTACTACTTCACCTCGCAGCAGCCCTGGGCCGGCTACCGGTTCTCGACGGACACCGTCGGCGACGCGGTCCGCCACTTCCTGCTCACCCTCTGGAACGCCTACTCCTTCTGGGTCCTCTACGCGAACGAGACCGAGGGGATCGAGCCCACCGCACTGGAGCCGCCCGCCGGGCCCGAGGCGGACCTCGACCGCTGGGCGCTCTCGCGGCTGCAGGGGACGATCGCCACCGTGCGCGAGCGGATGGACGACTTCGACTGCACCACCGCCGGCCGCGCCATCGCCGCCTTCACCGACGATCTCTCCAACTGGTACGTGCGGCTCACCCGTCGGCGCTTCTGGGACGGCGACGCCGCCGCCTTCGTCACCCTGCGCCACTGCCTGGTGGAGGTGACCAAGCTGCTCGCGCCCTTCACCCCCTTCCTGGCCGACGAGATCTACTGCAACCTGACCGCCGGGGAGGCGGGCGAGTTCGGGGACGCTCTCGACTCCGTTCACCTCTGCGACTTCCCCGAGCCGGCGGAGGCCCTGGTCGATCAGGAGCTGGAGTCCGGGATGGAGCCGGTGCGGCGAACGGTCGAGCTGGGTCGGGCCGCCCGCGCCCAGGCGAAGGTGAAGCTGCGCCAGCCCCTGCGCAAGGCCGTGGTGGTCGCTTCCGACGCCGAGCGCGAGGCGATCGAGCGGCTCGCCGACGTGGTCGCCTCCGAGCTCAACGTGAAGGAGGTCGAGTTCGTGCGCGAGGAGGGGGAACTGGTCTCCTACCGGGTGCGGCCCAACTACCGCAGCCTCGGGCCTCGCTTCGGCAAGAGCATGCCCCAGGTGGCGGCCGCGGTCGAGGCCCTCGACGCCGACCACGTCGCGGGTGCGCTGCAGGGAGGCGGGGAGATCGGGATCGCGATCGACGGCAAGGACCACACCCTGGAGCCCGATGACGTCAGCCTGGTGATGGAGCCGCTCGAGGGCTACCAGGTCGAGGCCGAGGCCGGGCACGCGGTGGCGCTCGCGCTCGAGCTGGACGACGAGCTGCGCCGGGAGGGGTTTGCGCGGGAGATCGTCCGGGCCGTGCAGGAGGCGCGCAAGCGCGCGGGCCTGCAGGTCTCCGACCGGATCGAGCTCGGCCTCGGCGGTGACGACGAGCTGCTCGAGGCCGCCCGCGAGCACGAGGCCTACATCGCCAGCGAGACCCTCGCCACCGGGGTCTCCTACGCCTCCGATGGGACTGGGGAGAGCGCCAGGATCGAGGGCCGCGAGCTGCGGATCGCCCTCTCCAAGGCCTGAGGGACACCGGGTGGTTCCGCGTTCGCGAGCGGGCGCCGCCGTCGCCGCTGTCATCTTCGATCTGGATGGGGTCCTCGTCGATTCGGAGTCGGCCTGGGGCGAGATCCGCGAGCGGTTTACCAAGCAGGAGGGCGGAAGCTGGCGCCAGGAGGCCGTGCGCGAGATGCAGGGGATGAGCTCGACCGAGTGGTCGCGTTATATGCGCGACCAGCTCGGGGTGCCGCTGCCGCCGGAGGACATCTCCTCGCGGGTGGCGGATGAGGTCGCCGGCCTCTACCGGCAGCGGCTGCCGCTGCTGCCGGGAGCGGTCGACGCCGTTCGCTCACTGGCGGCGACATGGCCGCTGGCGGTCGCCTCCTCCGCCAACCGCGGTCTGGTCGATCTCGTCCTGGAGCTGGCCGGCCTGGAGAGCGTGTTCCGGGCGTCTGTTTCCTCGGAGGAGGTCGACCGCGGCAAGCCGGCCCCCGATGTCTACGTGGAGGCCGCCAGGCGGCTTGGGGTCGATTCCGCGGCATGCGTAGCGGTCGAGGACTCCACCAACGGCATCCGCTCCGCCCACCAGGCCGGGATGGCGGTGATTGCGATCCCGAACCGGGACTTCCCGCCGGGCGAGCGGGCCCTGAAGCTGGCGGACCGGGTTCTGGATTCGCTCGCTGAGTTGACCCCGGACGGGGTATATGAGCTGGGGTGAGCGTCACGCCGGCGCACTTTCAGTCCTCGTGCGGGCCTCGGGCACGCCGGATCGGATATACGTGGGCTCCGATGGCGAGCTACACGAAGAAGAACCTGCGCGAGCTCGAGGATCTCGCCGTGAAGCACGGCTTCTCTGAGAACCAGGAGATGAGGGTCGCCCACGGGGAGCTCGACGCGGAGCAGACGGGCGTCTCCTTCCAGGCCGTGAAGCCGGGCAAGCGCCACGCCTTCGGGCACCGCCACAAGGAGGCGGAGGAGATCTACGTCGTGGTCTCGGGCAGCGGCAAGGTGAGGCTCGACGACGAGATCACCGATGTCGGGCCGCTGGATGCGATCCGCATCTCCCCGCCTGTCACGCGCGCCTTCGAGGCCGGGTCGGAGGGCCTGGAGCTGCTCGTCTTCAGCCCCCGCCGCGAGGGCGACGCGGAGATGGTCCCCGACTTCTGGTCGGACTAGGGCCGGCCGGAGCTAGGCGGCGGCGAGCTCGAGCTCGGCCTCGAGCCGGGCCTTCGGCATCGCCCCGACCACACGCTTGGCGACGTCTCCGTCGCGAAAGAGGATCATCGTCGGGATCGACAGCACCTCGTACTTGGCCGCCGTCTGCGGGTTCTCGTCGGTGTTGAGGCTGACGATCTTCAGCTCGTCGCGCTCGGCGTCGATCTCCTCGAGCACCGGATGGACCACGCGGCAGGGACCGCACCAGGGAGCCCAGAAGTCGACCAGCACGGGCCCATCAGCCTCCAGCACGTCGGACTGGAACTTGGCGTCTGTCACGTCGGTCAGGTTGCCCGGCACTTGTTGTCCTCTCCTAGTGGTTCGCTTGCCTCGTCTACCTTCACTATACAAAGTGAAGTAAGGTCCCTCGCCCTCCAGCCCGGTGACTGAAGGATAGACACGCCGCCCGTTCTCATCTTCGCTTCATCCGCATCGCCGGAACCCGCCAGATCGCCTCCGCGACGATCGCCTTGCTCATCTTCGAGTTCCCCTCTCGGCGGTCCCGAAACACGATCGGCACCTCGACCACCCTGAAGCCCGCCCGCAGCGCCCGGTAGGTGGTCTCGACCTGGAAGGCGTAGCCGCGGGAGGTGATCGAGTCGAGCTCGATCGCCTCCAGCACCTCGCGGCGAAAGACCTTGAAGCCGCCGGTCAGATCGCGGATCGGAACCCCAAGGACGCGCCGGGCGTAGCCGCTGCCGCGCTTGCTGATGAAGCGGCGCATCTTTCCCCACTCGGTCACTCCGCCCCCGGGCACGTAGCGGGAGCCCAGCGCCAGGTCCGCGTCCTCGATCGCGCGCAGCAGCTGCGGCAGGTAGGCGGGATCGTGGGAGAAGTCGGCGTCCATCTCGATCACCAGCTCGGCGCCGGCGTCCAGCGCCTCCCGGAATCCCGCCAGGTAGGCGGGCCCGAGCCCCTCCTTGCGCTCCCGGTGGAGGACAGAGACATCGTCGTGCTCCGCGGCCAGCCGGTCGGCGAGCTCGCCGGTGCCGTCGGGCGAGTTGTCGTCGACGATCAGCACCCGGCGCGACTCGGGCAGCCGCTCGCGCACCTCGGCCACGAGACGCTCGAGGTTCTCCGCCTCGTTGTAGGTGGGCAGGATCACCCAGACCTGGGCGGTCCCGGCCTCGCCGCCGGGCCGCGCCGCCGCGGCGCCGCTGGATTCGGGCTCGGGCACGCCGCGAAGATAGCCGCCCGCGCGGTGAGCCGATCCGCGCGGCGCTACTTCCTGCGCTTCTTCCGTTTCTTCTTGCAGCCCTTCCGCTTCGCGGCCGCGGCGGCGCCCTTCTTCCCCTTCTTCTTCCGCTTCTTCTTGCACTTCTTCTTGGCGGTCGTCTGCGTCTTGGCGGTCGTCTGCGGCGCGGGCACAAGCGCCGCCGGCGGGGTGTTGACCCCGGGAGGAAGCCCCGTCGGGGTCTCGTCGGCGCCGATGTCGCGGCGCACGATCCCGTCGCCGTTCCCATCGGTGGCCCGCGCCTGACCATCAAGGTCGAGGGTCCCCGCGGCGGGCGTCGCCGGGTCTCCCCGGTCGATCATCGCCGAGCCCACGGCCAGGTGGTAATCATCGATCGCTGGGTTGAGGAAGCCGGGCGCTGCGGTTGTCTGGAAGTTCGCGCAACCGCTGGGGCTCGCCATGATCGAGGGCCCGCGGGAGAACGTGATCGTGCAGCTCGGCATCACGAGCCCAGACGCGTTGATCCCTGCTGCGCCGATGATGCCTGAGTTCAGGGTCAGATCGGCGTTGGTGACACTGACCTCGGCGTTGGTGCTGTCGGTGATCGTCACGTTGGTCGCGAACACGTTGCCGCCGTCGTCGCCCTCCGTGTCGTTCATCGCCAGACCCGAGTTGGTGCTCTTCGCGATCAGGTTCCCGATCATGCTGACGAGGGCCTCGGTGTCGTTGACGACGACGCCGAACCGGTGCCCGAGGATCGTGTTCTGACGCAAGCTCGCCCCGACGACCGGGGACGCCCCGGTCTGCCGCAACAAGATCCCCCCGACGAACGTGTCGCCGGGGTCCTCGATCAGATTGGAAGCGATCTCGAGGGCGGACCCCGAGGTCACCTCGATCGCCGCGTCGCTCGTTGTCCCCTGGGTTCCCCTGAAGACGTTCGACGAGATCGTCGAGTTGCCACCGGCGCTCTGGACTCCGTGGTTGAGGTCGGTGAACGCGTTCGAGTCGACCGAGGGAGTCGCGCTGGCGGTGATGCAGACGCCGGCCTTCGGTGAGGCAGCCGGCGTGGGATCGACGATCGTGTTCTGCCCGACGACCGAGTTGTTGCCGGAGCCGCTTACGCCGATCATGCAGGAGCCGAGGCCGGCGTCCTCGTCGATCCGGTTCCCGGTCAGCGTCGTCGTGGCCTGCAGGGAGACGGGCTGCGCTGGGGAGCGGATCACGAACCCCTGAATCGTTCCGCCACCGCTGGTGGAGGGCACTCTGATGGCGGGAAACCCAACCGCTGTCTCGCCGGCGTCGATGATCGTGTCGGGTTCGGGGAGGGCGTTCTCGTCGCCGTCCGGCCCGAACTCCTGCGCGATCAGCGACTTTCCCATGTCCAGATTGAGGCCGATGCTGCTGTCCGCGTTGCCGGCGGTGTCGTCGACGCGAACGGTGGCGCCCACGGTCGCCTTGTTTATCCCCGCCTGGATCGTCTGGCATGGCAGGTCCGGGTCGGTGCAGACCAACGTGTCATCCCCGGTCTCGAAGTCGACGTAGGTGTCCGCGGCCTGAGCCGCGGCGGGCGAGGCCAGCGCCGCGAGCAGCCCGAGCAGGGCGGCCGCACCGAGCAGGCCTCTGAATCCGACCGGCGGCCTCCTCAAGGGATCGATACCTCCCGCACCTCGCTGACCTCGGTGCGCTCCGCTACGTAGGGCGGGAGCTGGGCGAGCGCCTCGCGCTCGTCCGGCGCCTGCACCGTCCAGAAGATCCGATGCCCGCCCCGCCCGCACGAGGCAAGGGTGTCGTGGTGGCGAAGCGGGCTCTCGAATCCGTTCCAGGCCGCGTAGGCGGACCGGCACTCCTCCGGCTCGTGGCGATGGGTGAGGATGAACTTGGCCACGTGGTCGACCGGCCGCTTAGCGC
>JBOGZI010000123.1:0-7008 GCA_050697275.1 Solirubrobacterales bacterium
GGTCCGTCATCCACGGGAAGTCCCCCATGAAGACGGTCTGCTCGCGGATCTCGCCCGTCTCGCGGTTCTGGAAGGCGACCTTGACGTTGAGCGGCCGCGAGTAGGTCATGTCCTTCTCGCGGCACTCCTCCACCGTGTTCGGCGGGTCGTCGAAGGTGAAGTCACCGAAGACGATCGCCAGGTTCCCCGTGTAGTCCTCCGTCGGGGAGATGTCGTCGATCGTGGCCCGCAGGAGTCCCTTCTTCGGATCAACCAGCTCCTCGAAGGACTTCCGCTGGATATCGATCAGGTGTGGGACGTCAAGTGGGTTCTTTAGGCGGGAGAAGCTCCTACGGGTTACGGGGGCAGCGTTGGTTCGGGCCAACTGGGCGACTCCTCAGATGCGTATTGGGAAGATTGCGATCCCGCGCTTAGCTGCGGCAGCAGGGCACACCGGCGCGCGACCGCGCAGATTAACACACGGGGCGGCCTCAGGTCAAGGGCTGCTAACACGCCCGGCGAGGGCACGTCGGCAGGACCTTCGAACCTGCAGCAGACAGCGTACTCCGATTCGGTAGCGCTGGCGGCTGAACTCGCCTACTTGAGCTCGGCGGTGCCGCCGGCCTCCTCGATCTCCTTGACGAGCTTCTCGGCCTCCTCGCGCTCGACGCCCTCCTTGACCGGCTTCGGGGCCTCGTCCACCAGGGCCTTCGCCTCCTTGAGGCCGAGGCCGGTGGCGGCGCGGACCGCCTTGATCACGCCGATCTTCTTGTCGCCGGCGCCCGTGAGGACGACGTCAGCGGTGCTCGACTCCTCCTCGCCGCCCGCGCCGTCACCGGCGGCGACGGCGGGAGCGGCGGCGGCGACGGCGGTCGCCGAGACGCCGAACTCCTCCTCGAGCGCCTTGATCCGCTCGGAGAGCTCGAGCACCGAGATGCCCTTCAGCTCCTTGATCCACTCTTCGGTGGTCACCTTCGACTTGGTGGCCATTTAGCTGTCTTCCTCCTTCTCTTCGTCGGAATCCTCTGAAGTCTCCTCCTCCTGCTGGGCCTCCTCCGCAGCGTCCCCTACCTCGGCGTCCCCCTCGGTCGTCTCGTCGGCCTTCGCCCCCTCGCCGGCGTCCTCGCCCGCCGGCGCCTCCTCCTCCGACGGCTCCTCCTCGGGCGACTCGCTCGGGTCCGGATCGGCGTCACCGGCCCCCGCGTCCTCGCCGCCAGCGGCCTCCTCACCAGAACCACCTTCGTCGCCGGCGGCTGCGGGCGCGGCATTCTCCTTGGGCGTCTCCTCCCCCGTGACCAGCCCCTGGTCCGCGATCGCCTGCAGCTGCAGAGCCAGCCCCTGGACCATCGAGCCGAGCCCGCGGACCAGCCCGGTCAGCGGGCTGGCGACGATGCCGGCGAGTTGGGCGTCGAGCTGATCTCGGCTGGGCAGGCGCGCGATCTCCACGAAGGAGTCCTCGTTCAGCACCTCTCCGTCCATCAGCCCGCCCTTGTAGTCCAGCACCTCCCACTCGCGGCCCAGCCTGAAGATCGTCTTCGCCGCCGCGGCCGCGTCACCGTGCACCAGCGCCAGCGCCGTGGGGCCCTCGAGGTGCTCCTTGAGCGGCTCGGTCCCCGCCTTGTCGGCGGCGAGCAGGGTGAGGCGGTTCTTCACCACCCGGAAGCGAGCGTCCGCCTCGCGCAACCCGGCGCGCAGCTCGGCGGCCTGGGGCACGCTGATCCCGCGATAGTCGATCGCGAAGATCGCCTCGGAGTCGGCGAGCTCCCTGGAGAGCTCGTCGACGACGGCTTTCTTCTGTTCCTTATTCATCTGGGTACCTGCGCCGGTCTTCCGGGTCTTCGTGAAGCGGCCCCGCCGGCGGTCTCGGGCGGTTGCGGGTCGGCAGTGTAGAGGACCCGAGCCTGCGGCCTCAGGCGGGCTGCTCGGTGGAGGAGGCCTCCGCCTTCTGCTCCGCGGGCTCCGGCGTCGCCGCCGGCTGCTCGGGGCCGCCCTCCTCGGCGGCGTCCTCGCCAGAACCAGAAGACGCGTCCTCGGGCGCGTCAACCTCCGTGAACGTTCCGGCGCCGGCCATGATGTCGCCGCGGCGGGTCCTCGCCGGGTCGACGCGGATGCCGGGCCCCATCGTCGTCGTCAGGGTGGCGGAGAGGATGTAGCGGCCCTTGGCGGCTGCGGGCTTGGCGCGAATGATCTCCTCGATCACGGCGGCGTAGTTCTCGAGCAGCGCCGACTCGTCGAAGCTCGCCTTCCCGATCGTCAGGTGGATGATCGCCTGTTTGTCGGTCCGGTACTCGATCTTGCCGGCCTTCGCCTCGTCCACCGCCGTGGCGATGTCCTCGGTGACCGTTCCCACCTTCGGGTTCGGCATCTTGCCCTGGGGGCCGAGCACCCGGCCGAGCTTCCCAACCTTGGGCATCTGCGAGGGATGGGCGATCGCGACGTCGAAGTCGGTCCACCCACCCTCCACCCGCTCGGCAAGGTCGTCGGAGCCGACGAAGTCGGCGCCGGCTTCAGTCGCCTGGCGCGCCTGGTCGCCTTCGGCGAAGACCGCGATCGTCACCTTCTTGCCGAGCCCCTTCGGCAGGGCCAGCGTGCCCCGCAGCTGCTCCTCGGCGTGGCGGACGTTGACCCCGAGCCGGAGGTGGAGCTCGACGGTCTCGTCGAACCCGGCCCCGGCCGTCTCCTTGATCAGGTGGACCGCCTCGGCCGGCGGATAGGCGCTGGTGCGGTCGATCTTCTCGTAGGCCTGGCGGTATCGCTTGCCGCGCGCCATCACACTCTCCTTCGCATTCCGCTTCGCCTCATGCTCAGAGGCCCTCCACGGTGACGCCCATCGAGCGGGCGGTCCCGGCGATGATCTTGGTGGCGGCGTCGAGATCGTTGGCGTTCAGGTCGGGCATCTTGCGCTCGGCGATCTGGCGGGCCTGATCGACGGTGATCGAGCCGACCTTCTCGGCGTGCGGCTCGCCCGAGCCCTTGTCGATCCCGGCCGCCTCCTTGATCAGGATCGCGGCCGGCGGCGTCTTGGTGATGAACTCGAAGGAGCGGTCCTCGTAGACCGTGATCTCGACCGGGATGATCGTGCCGGCGTCCTGCTGGGTCTGGGCGTTGAAGGCCTTGCAGAACTCCATGATGTTGACGCCGTGCTGGCCGAGCGCGGGGCCGACCGGGGGCGCCGGGTTGGCGGCGCCGGCCGGGATCTGCAGCTTGATCAGGGTGAGGACCTTCTTCGCCATCGGACCTAGATCTTCTTGACCTGGTCGTAGTTGACCTCGACCGGGGTCTCGCGGCCGAAGATCGAGACCAGGACCTTGAGCTTGGCGGCATCCTCGTTGATCTCGGCGATCTCGCCGGAGAAGTCGGCGAGCGGGCCGGAGATCACCTTGATCGACTCGCCGATCGAGAACTGGGCGCGGGTGCGCGGCCGCTCGGCGGTCTCGCGGTGCAGCAGCCTGTCCACCTCGACCTTGGAGAGCGGGATCGGCTTGTTGCGGGAGCCGACGAAGCCGGTGACACCCGGGGTGTTCTTGACCAGGCCCCAGGCGTCGTCGGTCATCTCCATGTTGACCAGCACGTAGCCCGGCATCGTCCGCTTCTCGGTCGAGACCTTCTGGCCGTCCTTCATCTCGGAGATCTGCTCGGTGGGGACGACCACCTGGCGCACGAAGCGCTCCTGGCCCATCGTGTGGACCCGGTGCTCGAGATTCTGCTTGACCTTGTTCTCGTGGCCTGAGTAGGTGTTGATCACGTACCAGCGAAACATCGTCGAGGCTCCCGTCCCGCCTAGAGGATCTGCTTGATCAGCCAGTTGAAGACAGCGTCCAGCGCGCCCAGATAAGCGCCCATCAGCGCGACGAAGATCAGGGTGACCGCCGAGGCCTGGACCAGGGTGTCGCGATCCGGCCACTGGACCCGCTTCAGCTCGGCCCAGCAGGAGGCGAGGAAGCCGAGCACGGGGCCACGGCGCTTCTCCGCCTTCTCGGTCTCGGCCCGGCGCTGCTCGCGGGCGCGCGCCTGCCGGCGCTCCTCCTTCTCGCGCTTCTTGCGGGCGCGCCGCGACTCGCGGGGCTCGCGCTCGGGGACCTCGACCGGCTGGCCGACGTCGGCGCGCGAAGGGGCGGGGGCCTCCGGCTCGGCCTCGGGCCGGACCGGGGTGGGCACCACGCCTGGAACCGGAGAGCCGTCGCCGGCCTCGGGCTCCGACACCTTCTCGCCGTACTCCTCCGGGCGGGCGCCCGTGCGCATCACGGCCTCGGCCTCGGCGACCTCGCCGGAGACGCCGTGCTGGGTGTCCTCCTGCGCGCGCTCCTCCGCGTCGCGGTCCGCCCCGCCGTCCGGAGCGCCGGACTTGCGCTGGCGCTCGGCCTGCTGCTGGCGCTTGCGGCGCTCGGCCTTTCGCTGTGCCCTCGTCTTCGCCATCAGCCTCGCCGGCTAGCGGGTCTCCTTGTGGGAGGTGTGCCTGCCACACCAGCGGCAGTACTTGCGCAGCTCGATCCGGTCCGGCGAGTTCCGCCGCGACTTGTTCGTGTCGTAGTTGCGCCGCTTGCACTCCCCACAAGCGAGGGTGACGGCGATTCGAACATCTGAGGCCATGTCTCCTCTGCTTCTTGCTTGCCGCGTCGGTGCGGGGCCGACGTAAAAAACCCCCGGCCCGAGGCGCGAGGTGTGCGAAGAATAGCGCCGCCACGGCCGCGGCGAGCCCACAGAAAGACGCCGGGCCCCACGGTCGCTCGGCTAGAGCCCGAGCGTCTTGGCAATGATGCCGCGCTGGATCTCGGAGGTGCCGCCGTAGATCGTGGAGACGAGGGTGGCGCGGACGAGGCGCTCCATGTCGTACTCCGAGGAGTAGCCGTAGCCGCCCATCGTCTGCATGCCCTCGAGCGCGACGCGCTGGGCGGTCTCGGTGACGAACAGCTTCACCATCGAGGCCTCCTTGGGCAGCATCCGGTCCGGGTCCTCGTCGGTCATGGTCGCGACCCACCGCGTCATCAGCCGCGCCGCCTCGAGCTCGGTGGCGAGGTCGGCGAAGCGGTGCTGGAGGGCCTGGAAGGACCCGATCGGCCGGCCGAACTGCTTGCGCTCCTTGGCGTAGGCCAGCGCGTCGTCGAAGGCGCGCTGCCCGATCCCGAGCATGGTGGCGGCGAGGATGAGGCGCTCGACGTTGAGGCCGGCCATCAGCTGGGTCCAGCCGTGGTCGGCCTCGCCGAGCAGCTGGTCCGAGGGCACCTCGCAGTCGTTGAAGTAGACGGTGTTGGTCTCCCGGCCGCCCATCGTGTCGATCGGCTGCATCTCCATTCCCTCGGTGCCCTTGGGGACGAAGATCATCGAGAGGCCCTCGTGCTTGTTCTCGCCCTTGGTGGTGCGGCACACGACCAGCACGTGGTCGGAGTGGTGGGCGTTCGAGATGAACACCTTCTGACCGTTGATCAAGAAGCCGTCGTTGGAGCGGACCGCCTCGGTGGTGAGCGAGCCGACGTCGGAGCCCGCCTCAGGCTCGGTCATCGCGATCGCCTCGACCGACCCGGCGGCGATCCCGCCGAGCACCTTCTTCTTCTGCTCCTCGGTGCCGAAGCGCTTGGTCGCCCCCGCGACGATCAGGGTGGTGGCGTAGCCGCCGATCGGCGCCATCCCCCGCGAGGTCTCCTCCATGAACAGGCAGGCGTCGAGCATGGTGCCGGCGGAGCCCCCGTATTCCTCCGGGATCGTCAGACCGAGCCAGCCGAGCTCGGCCATCTTCTCGTAGAGGGGCTGGACGTGCTGGAGGGTGTGGCCTTCGGTGAGCTGCTCGCGCTTCTCGGTGGTGCCGACCTCGCGCTCACAGAAGTCGCGGATCGACTCGACGAAGTGCTCCTGCTCGTCGGTGAGCTTGAAGTCCACGGCCTGAACCTAACGGGTTGCTCCTCGGCTTCGCCTGCGGAGCACCCTCGCATCTAGGGCGACTCGACGCCGCCGGGGTCTTCGCCGCCGGTGTCGGGTGCCTCGACGTCGGGGACCTCCACCCCCTCGATCTCCTCCTGGATCCTGTCGATGATCCCGCTCAGGCTGCGCTCGGTGGTGTCGAGCAGGGCCGCGACCAGGAGGAAGGCGATCAGGGCGAGGGTCGAGAGGATGGCGCCGATGATCCCGGTGATCCGGCCGATGTGGGCGAGGCCGCGGAAGCTGTCGGTCTCGCCGCGGTCGACCTTCCGCATGCCGATGCTGCCGAGCACGATCGCCGCGATCGCGCAGGGGAGCGAGACGAAGAAGGCGGCCCCGGTGCTAAACAGGATCAGGAAGATCGAGAGCGGGCCGAGGAAGATGGCGGCGAGCGCGGGCAGGTTGCTCTCCTGCTGCGGGTGAGGGGCCAGCCGGCGGGGTGCGGGTCGCTGAGCGGGCGGCGGCTGAGCGGGGGCGGGACCGCGCGGCGCGGGGCCCGGGTGCTCCTCGGTCGCCTCCGGCCCCGGCGCGATCAGCGCAGTGGCGGCGTCGGCGCCGGTCACCTCCAGGACGGTGCCGCCGACCTGGACCTCGTCGCCGGCGGAGAGCTCGACTGGCGCGGAGATGGGCTCGCCGTTGACGAAGGTGCCGTTGGAGGAGCCGAGGTCCTCGACGGTGACGGCGCCGCCGTCGGCGAGGAAGCGGGCGTGGCGGCGGGAGACGCCACGGTCCTCGATCACCAGACCGGCGCCGCCGGGCTCGCGGCCCACGGTGAGCTCGGCGCCCAGCGGATGCTCGCTGCCGGCCCCCGCTCCCTCTCGTATGACGAGAAATGCGTCAGACAAGAGAGCCCGGAGCCGGACTTGAACCGGCGACCCCTTCCTTACCATGGAAGTGCTCTACCAACTGAGCTCTCCGGGCGCGCGCGTCACTGTAGCGAGGCTTGCTGGGGGCGATCCCTCCTGCAACCCTATGCGCGGGAGGACTAGCTCCGCGGGTGGAGAGCGAGGCGTTGGCCGTTCATCCGCGAGGCCGCGTCCGAGCAGAGAAAGGCGATCACCTCGGCGAGGTGCTCGGCCGGGGTGAAGCTGGGTCGCTCCTCGCCGGGGCTGTCGG
>JBOGZI010000124.1:0-5053 GCA_050697275.1 Solirubrobacterales bacterium
GTCCCGGCGCGGGGGCCGGCGGCCCCAGCGGCGCGGCGCCCGGCGGACTCGCTCAGTCCAGGCGCGCCACGGCCAAGAAGTGCAAGAAGGCCAAGGGCAAAAAGAAGGGCAAGAAGGGCAGGAAGAAGGCGAAGGCCAAGGCGAGGGCCAAGGCCAAGGCCAAGGCGAAGGCCAAGCAGCTCAAGGGGAAGAAGAAGGGCAAGGGGAAGAAGAAGGGCAAGGGCAAGCGGCGCGGCTGCCGCTAGGCCGCTCTCAGCGCTGTTCGGTGAGCCCAGGGCCGCCCAGCCATCCGAGGGCCTTGCCGCTCGGAGGTCGGTGAGGTCCCGGGGGGGGCTTGAAGTACCTGGGGTTTTCGGAAAATCTCATTCGTCAGGTGCAAATCGCTTTCACCACGTGCAAGCGCTTCCACCAGGTGCAAGCGATTTTCCGAAAACCCCCCCCTCGCCTACGCCCCAGGCGCCCGACATATCCTCAGGGCATGGCCCTGAAGAAGATCGGGCTGGTCGCCGCCTCCGCCCTCTGCTCGATCAACATCTGGACGGGGGCGCCGCTGCTTGCCGTCTGGGTCGGCTCGCAGCTCCAGAAGGACAGCACCAGCCTCAGCATGACCGCGGTCTTCTCGGTGATCGTGGTGCTCGCCGCGATGGTCTTCACCCTGGCCTGGCTTCTCAGCCTGCTGAACGCCGCCTACGACGACCTCACCGGCCGCCCCGAGGAGGCGCGGCGGACCTCGCCCTGGCTGCGCAGCATGCGGGATGAGCCGGAGGCCGACGTGAGGCGCAAGTACGGGATCAGCGCGGTCGAGCGGGTGGTGGTGGTCACCGTGGTGGTCGCGGTGCTCGTCTTCGAGGTCTGGTTCTTCTTCATCGCCGGCAGCTCGCTGCCCAACGCCTAGCCGGGCGTCGGCACCCGCCCGGCGGCGCCCGGGGAACCGGCGCGCCGGCCGCCCTTCCTGGCTAGGGTGAGACCGCTTGGGATGACGGGAGGTTCGTCCAAGACTGCGATCGCGGCCCGGCCGGTGCGCCGGCGCCTGGCGCTGCTCGCGGCGCTGGGGCTGGCGGCCTGCGTCGCGCTGGGCGCGCCCCTCTCCAGCGCCCCCGCCAGCGGCGATCAGGCGGCCGCGGCGGCGAAGAAGAAGCCGCGGAAGTGCAAGAAGAAGGCGGGCAAGAAGAAGGCGGGCAAGAGGAAGCCGGCCAAGAAGGCCGCCGAGAAGAAGAAGGGCGCCGAGAAGAAGGGCAAGAAGTGCAAGAAGAAGGCGGGTAGGAAGCGGGGCCGGCCGAGCCCCACCGTGCCGACCCCGCCGCCGGTCCCCGCGACGGTTCCCGCGACGGTTCCCGCAGGAACCCCGACCACCGTCGAGGGCCGCTCCGGCGGTGAGATCGTCTTCGTCGGCAACAACTGGGAGGGGACGGCGGACGTGCTGAGGTTCGAGCCGCCCGCCGCGCCCGGCACGAACGGCCAGTTCACCCGGCTCGCCCGGCTCAACATCATCCCGGACCGCGACGAGCGGATGACCGAGATCCTCCTCAGCCCGGACAAGCTCGCCTTCTTCCTCGCGATCCGGCAGGGGGTCGGCGAGGGCAACGACCAGTTCGTCGACGACATGTACAGCACCAACGACGGGCGGCTCCTGGTCGTCTCCCGGCCCAGCTTCGCCGACGTGATCGGGATGGACCTGACCACGGGCGAGATCGTCTGGCGCTTCCCGATGGAGGGCTACCGCTCCGACCACATGGGGGTCTCGCCGGATGGCGAGCACGTCGCGGTCTCGGACTCGACCGGCAACAAGGTGCACATCCTCGAGATGGAGACCGGGACCAAGGTGGGCGAGTTCCCCTCCGGCGACTCCCCCCACGAGAACACCTACACCCGGGACGGCAGCAAGATCGTCCACGCCAGCATCGGCCGCGTCTACCTGCCTACCGACCAGCCCCAGTTCGACACCACCAAGGGGGCCCGTCACTTCCAGGTCGTCGACACCGCGGACAACAGCATCATCTCCCAGGTCGATATGGGCCAGAAGCTGGAGGAGGCCGGTCACCCCGACATGGACTCCGCGGTGAGGCCGATGGCGCTCTCCCCCGACGAGCGCTTCGTCTACCTCCAGGTCTCCTTCTTCCACGGCTTCGTCGAGTACGACCTCGAGCAGGAGAAGGTGCTGCGACTGGCTGACCTCCCCAACGAGGTGCCCGACATGCCGCGGGAGCAGTACCTGCTCGACTCAGCCCACCACGGAATCGCGATGAACGGCGCCGGGACCGAGCTCTGCGCAGCCGGCACGATGTCCGACTACGTGGCGATCGTCGACCGGGAGGACTTCACCGACTTCACCCAGCTTCACCTGGGCGAGAAGCCCTACTGGTCGACCACCAGCGACGACGGGCAGCACTGCTACGTCTCCTGGAGCGGCACCGACGCGATCTCGGCGATCTCCTACGCCGAGCGCCGAGAGGTCGCCCGGATCGAGGTCGGCGATCACCCCCAGCGCGTCCGCACCGGCAGCGTCCCGGCCGGCTGGGTCCCGCCCACCGGCTAGGGGCAGAACAGCGTATCCACGGTCCGGGCGACGTGCTTGGGCCGGGTGGGAGTGTGGTTCCAGGAGATGTGCAGGTGGTCCCTGGGGCCCTAGTCGTAGATGGAGCGGCTGGCGCCGACCTTGGCGTTCTCCGGGAAGCCCTCGAGGTCGTTCATGTAGCCCGGCTGCTCGCGGACGCGGTCGAGCCAGGGCCCGATCGCGGGGAAGCGGTCCATCTCGAGCCCGCCCTCGTCGGCGACGTGGACGTAGCCGAAGACGGCGAGGTCGGCGAGCGTGTACGAGTCGCCGAGGAGGAAGTCGTGCTCGGACAGGTGCGCGTCGAGCACGCGCAGGGCCTGCACGCTCGGGGCCTTCGGCGAGTCCGCGGCGCTGACACGGCCGGTGCCGACCAGGAACCGCAGCCCGCCGACCGTCGGGTAGATCGAGGACTGCTCGAAGAAGAGCCAGCGGTAGACCTGGGCCCGCTGGAGCGGGTCGTCGGGAAGCAGGTCCGTGCCCTCCGCGAGATGGAGCAGGATCGCCCCCGACTCGGCCAAGCGCTCGCCCGAGTCCGTCTCCAGCACCGGGACCCGGCGGCCGGGGTTGACCTCGCCGTACTCGTCAGTGAGCGTGTCGCCGCCGAAGATGTCGATGGGGGCCCGCTCGTAGTCGAGCCCGAGCTGTGCGAGGAGGAGCCGGACCTTGTAGCAGTTGGGCGAAGCCCCGTAGTCGTAGAGCCGCATCGTTGACCCACCTTACGCCCCGGCCCACGTAGCTAATGGACAGAGCGCACAGAGCGATTTATGGAGGCGATGGGAATTGAACCCATGTCCGCGAAAATCGAACGCGACGGTCTCTACAGGTATAGCCGGCGCTTTGATCTCGCTCTCCGACCTCCGCAGCCGGCGGGAGATGCCGGAGAGCCAAGTCCCTTTGATTTCCCGAGACGGTCGGGACGAGCCGCTCGGTGAGCCCGATTCTGAAGCCGGTGCCCCTCCCCTCGGGCGAGGGAGGGCCGACTCTCACCGCTTAGCTTCTAACTAAGCGGCGAGGGCGAACTCATGGTCCGCACGTATTGGTTGGTCCCGGTGTTTAACGAGGCCTCCGGGAACCTCGACCTGCAACCTGTCGCACGATGACCACGTCGAAGCCTGTCGCCCCCGTGCTATGTACGACGCAAATGGTAGCTGCGCCGGCCTAGCCCAGCCACTCGTCCGGGTGCACACGCACGGCGAGCCTCGAGAAGTCGCCTGAGTCGCGAATCGATTCCGCCGTCTCCACCATCGCGGCCACCGCGACCCAGAGGAACCAGGCGCCGACGCTGATCCGCTGCGCGCCCGCCTCGGTCAGCTCGCTCATCGAGAGACCCGGGCGCGCGAGCACGTTGACCGGCTTGGACACCGCCTCACAGACCGCCCGGATTTGATTGATGCTGCCGAGCCTCGGCGCGTAGAGAACGTCCGCCCCGGCCCCTTCGTACGCCTGGAGCCGCTCGATCGTGTCGTCGAGGTCAGGGTTGTCGCGGACGAAGTTCTCGGCCCGCGCGGTCAGTGTGAACGGGAAGCCCGCGGCGTCCGCGGCCTCCTTCGCCGCCACGACTCGCTCGGTCGCTCGACCGAGCTCGTAGAAGGATCCCTCCCTGTCCCAGTCCTCGATCGAGCCGCCGACGGCCCCGGCCTCAGCCGCTCGCGTGATCGCACGGGCCGCGTCCTCAGGCTCATGCCCGTGTCCGTTCTCGAGGTCCACCGAGACCGGGAGGTCAGTGGCCGAGGCGATCTCGCGAGTGTGCTCGATCACCTGGTCGAGTGTCACGTCCCCGTCCAGCTTGCCGAGCGTGAAGGCCATGCCGCCGCTGGTCGTGGCCAGCGCCTTGAAGCCGAGCGCGGCCAGCACCTTGGCCGAGCCGGCGTCCCACGGGTTGGGGATGACGAACGGCTCGCCCTCGTGCAGCGCGCGAAAGGCCTCGGCGGGTTTCTTCTGAGCCATCCACCGAGACTAGCTCCGCCGAAGCCCGCGGGGCTGGCGATGCCTAGAGGCGCAGCTTCGGCTTGATCTCGTTCAGCAGGTCGTCGGGTATCCCGGGGACGGAGTCGAGGTCGTCGAGTGAGTCGAAGCCGCCCTGGCGCTCGCGGTAGGTGAGCAGCCGGGTCGCCTGGGTGACCGAGAAGCCGAGCTCGCGCAGCTCCTCGAAGGACGCCTCGTTGAGCTTGGTCTTCTCGGCCTCGCTGACGGGCTCCACGGGCTTCCCCTCGCCCTCCTCGCCGGAGCGGCCGCCGAGGATGGCGCCGACGGTCCGGCCCAGGATGCCGCTCTTCGCGTCCTCCTCGGAGTCCTCCTCCCGCTTCTCCTCGGGCGCCTCCGCCGGCCTGTCGGCCTTCTCCTCGGGCGCCTCCGCCGGCCTGTCGGCCTTCTCCTCGGCCGGCGCAGGCGCCTCCGGCTCCTCGGCCGTCTCCGCGGGCGGCGAGGGCTCGGGCTTGAAGAGCGCCTCGGTGCCGCTCTCCGGTGAGGGCGGTGGGGCCGGCGGCGGCGCGGTCGCGG
>JBOGZI010000125.1:0-4992 GCA_050697275.1 Solirubrobacterales bacterium
CTGCGGCGCACGCTCGCGCGCTTCGGCCACGAGCGCCGTGCCGAGACGACCCGTTCCTGACACCGCCGCTCGGCTAGGGTGGCCGACATGTTCGTGTTCAAAGCAGGAGTCGTCGGCGCGGGGGTGATGGGCGGCGAGATCGCCCAGGTCGTCGCCGCGGCGGGGATCCCGGTCGTGCTCAAGGACGTTGACGCCAGGTTCGTCGACGCGGGACTGGAAAAGGCGCGCGAGGTCACGCAGGGCCAGGTCGCGAAGCTCGTGAAGAAGGGCAAGCTCTCGGAGGAGGACGCGGCCGCGCAGGCGGACCAGACGCTCTCCCTGATCACCGGCACCACCGGCTACGACGAGTTCGGCGCCGTCGACTTCGTGATCGAGGCCGTGCCGGAGAAGATGGAGATCAAGAAGTCCGTCTTCGCGGAGCTCGACGAGGCCACACCCGGCCACGCGATCCTCTCCTCGAACACCTCGTCGCTCTCGATCACCGAGATGGGCGAGGCGACGCTGCGACCCGGCAAGGTGGTCGGGTTCCACTTCTTCTACCCGGCGTCCGTCCTGCCTCTGGTAGAGATCGTCTCCGGCGAGCGGACCTCACGCGAGACCGTGACCGCGGCGTTCAACTTCGCCCAGGCGATCCGCAAGCAGGGGATCACCTGCCGCGAGGTACCCGGATTCGTCGTCAACCGCATCCTCAACTCCGGTGTCTGCGAGATCTGGCGCGCCCAGGAGGAGCAGAAGCTCTCGATCAAGAAGATCGACGAGGGCGCGGCCGGCAAGACCGCGCCGATGGGCCCCTTCGTGCTCACCGACATGCTGGGCCTCGACACCACCCTGCACGTCGCCGAGTACCTGAAGGAGTCATACGGCGACCGCTTCTACGTCCACAAGGGGATGCAGAAGCTGGTCAAGGAGGGAAAGTTCGGGGCCAAGTCTGGCGGGGAGGGCTTCTACAAGGACGGCGAGCCGACGATCGGGGGCGACGGCGATCCGGACCCCGAGGAGCTCACCGACCTGTTCATCCTCAAGTCGCTGGTCGAGTCCTGTCTGCTGCTCGAGGAGGGCGTCTCGACCATCCGCGAGATCGACCTGGGCCTGATGGCCGGCGCCGGCATGGATCCCCGCCGCGGCCTCTTCCCGCCCTTCTGGAAGGCCGACCTCGAGGGGCTCGACACGACGCTGGAGAAGCTCGAGCGCTACACCGACAGCCACGGCGAGCGCTTCGCGCCGCCGCGGATCCTGAAGCGGCTGGTCGCCCAGGGCCGCCTCGGGCTGAAGACCGGCCATGGCTTCTACGCCTACCCGCAGGGGGAGGGCGAGGGAGCGGTGAAGCTGGAGAGGCGCGGTGAGGTCGCGATCGCCTGGCTCAACAACCCGCCGATGAACGCGATCTCGCCCGACGTGATCGGCGACCTCGGCAAGGTCTGGGAAGAGGTGAAGTCCGACGACGAGCTCAAGGCGATGGTCGTCTTCTCCTCGTTGCCGGTCGTCTACTCGGCAGGGGCCGACATCAAGGCCTTCACCAAGATGGACACCCCCGAGAAGGGGGCGGAGCTGATCAACACCGGCCACGCCCTGCTCAAGGAGCTGGGGGAGAGCCAGGTCTCGACGGTGGCGGCCGTCAACGCGATCGCCTATGGCGGCGGCTGCGAGCTGGCGATGGCCTGCGACTTCCGGGTCGCGGCGGAGTCGGCCGTCTTCGGCCAGCCCGAAATCAACCTCGGGATCATTCCCGGCTTCGGCGGCACCCAGCGGCTGCCGCGGCTGGTGGGCGAGTCGAAGGCGAAGGAGATGAACCTGACCGGGGACGCGGTGCTGGCTCGGGAGGCGAAGGAGATCGGCCTGGCCGATGACCTCGTCCCCGACGAGCAGCTCCTCGACGTGGCGATCAACTGGGCCCGCAAGCTGGCGGGGCAGGCGCCGCTCGCGGTCGAGGCGGTGAAGGAGGTCTCCAACAGGGGCGACCTCGACGAGGGGATCGAGGCGGAGAAGCAGGGTTTCGCGAAGGTCTTCCTCTCCGAGGACGGCCGCGAGGGGATCTCCGCATTCCTGCAGAAGCGCAAGGCCAATTGGCGAGGCAAGTAGCGACCAACCAACACGACGGCTCCTCCGCTTCCCGTCCGGGGCCGTCCGCCGCCCGGCTCGCGGAGCTGATCCGCGAGTCCAGCTGCACCGTCGCACTGACCGGGGCCGGGATCTCGGTGCCCTCCGGCATCCCCGACTTCCGCACCCCGGGCGAGGGCCTGTGGGAGAAGGTGGACCCGATGGAGGTCGCCCACATCGACGCGTTCCGCCGGGACCCGGCGCGCTTCTGGAGCTTCTACCGGCCACGCCTTCAGATGCTCGGCGACGTCGAGCCCAACCCCGCGCACGATGCCCTGGCCGAGCTCGAGCGCAGCGGCCTGCTCGAGGCCGTCGTCACCCAGAACATCGACATGCTCCACGTCAAGGCCGGCTCCGAGCGAGTGATCGAGGTGCATGGCTCGATCCGGACCTCGAGCTGCCCCCAGTGCGGCGGGCGCTTCGAGATCGCGCAGGTCGAGGCGATGTTCGGCAACGAGGGCGTTCCCGAGTGTCCCGTCTGCATCGCGCCGGTGAAGCCCGACGTGGTGCTGTTCGGAGAGCTGCTGCCCGCCGAGGCGATGGCGGAGGCGGAGGCCCTCGCCGCCCGCGCCGAGTTGATGTTCTGCATCGGCTCCTCGCTCGAGGTCCATCCCGTGGCGGGCCTGCCGTCGGTGACGCTCGCCCGGGGCGGTCGGCTGGGGATCGTCACCAAGGGACCGACGCCCTTCGACAGCGACGCCGCCGTCCGCATGGACGCCGACGTGGTCGCCGACCTCGAGGCGGTTCTCGAGGCGCTCTAGCGTGATCCTCGCAGCGGGCGGGGGTGTTCATGAAAACGGGTCCGGCTGCCGACACTACGTCCAGGGGACCGCAACTCCCCTCGGATCCGCGGGATACGACCGGAGAGGATCGTGGCGGGAATCAGGACAGGGACGACCCAGCGTAGGGCGACGTCACTCGCCGTCATCGGGCTGGCGGCGGCGGTGCTCTGGTCGATGGTGCCGGAGGGGGCCGAGGCGAGGCCGAAGTGCGGAGGGCGCAAGGCGACCATCGTCCGCGGCGGCGGCGACAACGTGATCAAGGCTCCGAAGAAGGGGGTCCAGGTGATCGTCGCGGGCGCCGGCAACGACGTGATCGTCGCCAAGCGCAACAAGGACATCGTCTGCGGGGGCGATGGCGACGACGTGATCTCCGGCGGTACCGGGCGCGATCGGATCTTCGGGGGTCCCGGCAACGACCTGATCATGTCCGCTCAGGGCTCCGACAAGGTGTTCGCCGGTCCCGGCGACGACACGATCCTGGGTGGGGGCGGCGGCGACACCATCCACGGCGAGGACGGGATCGACCGGATCCTGGGCGAGCTCCAGGACGATCATCTCTTCGGCGAGGCGGGCAACGACCTGGTCCTCGGCGGTCACGGGATCGACCAGATGGACGGCGGCTCCGAGGACGACTGGCTGCGCGGTGAGGTCAACCGCGACAGCTACACGGGTGGGTCGGGCAACGACACCGGCAGCTTCGCCGCCGCGACGCCGCCGGGTCCGACGAACGAGCTCAACGGAGTGGCCGTCAACCTGGCGAGCGGGGCCGCGGCGGGCGACGATTCGGCGGAGAGCCTCGGGGGAATCGAGAACGTGGTCGGCTCGCAGTTCGGCGACCAGCTCAGCGGCGCCGGGGGCGGCTTCGTGCGGGGCGGGGCGGGAGAGGACCTCTGCGCCGGCTTCGCGCTCACCGACTGCCGGGGAGTCAATCGAGGCAGCGGCGCCCTGCCCCTGGTCTTCGTCGCCGATGCCGCCACCCCCGACCCCGGCCTGGTCGTGCTCGGCGGCAGCGGCAACGACAACCTCACCGCGAGCCTCGCCGGCGGGGTCCTCACGGTCAGCGGCTCGCCGATGCTGGCCGGTCCAGGCTGCGACGGGGGCCAGGTCTCGACCACGATCAACTGCACCGCCCCGGCGGCGCCTCTCGGCTACGTGCTGCTCTGGGGGGACGCCGGTGACGACTCGCTCGTCTTCGGCAGCGGCCTCTCACAGCTCACCGAGGTGAAGGCCGATGGTGGTCCCGGCAGCGACCAGCTCACCGGCGGCCCCGGGGCGGACGTGCTCTACCCGGGCGAGACCGGTAGCGACCGCCTCGTCGGGGGCGACGGCGACGACGCGCTGATCGGGCGCGGCGGCGGCGGCGACACGCTGGAGGGCCAGGGCGGAAGCGACAACCTCGTCTCCAACAACCCCTGCGACGGCCACACCTACGTCGGGGGCCCGGGCGGCGCCGACGTCGCCGGATTCGGCCACGTGACGATCGGCGGCGTGCAGGCGAAGCTGAACGGCAGCGCGCAGCTCCGCGGGAGCGGCGGCTGCAGCCCGACCCGGATCCGTGGAAGTGAGGTCCTCGAGGGCTCGATCGGAAACGACAAGCTGGTCGGCACCAGGCACTTCGACCTGCTGATCGGTCGGGAGGGGAACGACGTCTTGGTCGGGAAGGGCGGGCGCGACGACTTCCGCGGCGACGCGGGCCGCGACCGCTGCGTCGGCAAGGGTCAGAAGCGGAGCTGCTAGCGGCCGCTCGTGGCCGCGGTCTGATCTCAGCCCACCGGCACTCGGGGCCCTAAGTCGCCAGCCGCTCCTCGAGAGCGCTGCACTGCTTCCGCAGCTCGGCCTCGCGCGGCCCGGGGTCCGCGTCGAGGGCCGCCCGGGCGGCGCGCAGGCCGAGCCGGGCCTCCGCCTCACGGCCCTGCTGCTGGTCGAGCCTCGCCCTCAGGAGCAGGGTCTCGGCCGGGTGCACCTCGTCCCGGCCCGCGAGCACGGCGGCGACGCGGCCCTGGGGGTCGACGTCGTCCAGCCGGCCGCGCCGCGGCGGGGGGAGCTCCCGCGCCTCGGTCCAGCGTCCCTCCGCCAGCTCCTCGCCGCTGCCGTAGCCGATCCTGATCGCCAG
>JBOGZI010000126.1:0-17171 GCA_050697275.1 Solirubrobacterales bacterium
GGAGAGCGGGGCCGCCGAGCGCGCGACCGATCGGGTGCTGGCGAGCGACGCGACCAAGCGCATCTGGGAGAAGGTGCTGGCCAGCGAGGAGGCACAGCTGCTGGTGGAGCGGGTCGCCGAGGCTCCCGAGGTCCGCTCCGCGATCACCGCCCAGGGCGTCGGCCTGCTCGAGGACATCCGCCGGGGCCTGCGGCGGGCGGCGAGGCAGCTCGACACCGCCGTCGAGCGGGTCGCGCGGACCGTGGTGCGCAGGCCGCCGCGGCCGGAGCGCCCGATCTACGCCGGCGCGGTCAGCAGGCTGCTGGCGCTCGCGATCGACGCGGGCGTCGTCTACGGGTCGCTGCTCTTGATCTCGGCCGCGATCGCCCTGCTCGTCTCCGTGCTCTCCCCAGGCGAGCAGGGAGCGGGCACGGTGGTGCTCGCCTTCGGCGCCGCCGTCTGGTTCCTGATCGCCTGCGCGTACCTCGCCTTCTTCTGGTCGGGCGCCGGGCGCACTCCGGGGATGTCCTTCGTCGGGCTGCGGATCGTCTCGCTCGACGGAGAGGGGATCCCCCCGGGCCGGGCGATCCGGCGGGCCGTCTGGCTCCCGATCTCAGCCCTGCCCATGCTGCTCGGCTACCGGGGCATCCTGTTCGACGAGATGCGCCGCGGCTGGCCCGACCGCCGGGCGCACACCGTGGTGCTCTACGCCGACCCCAAGCTGGACCGCGAGCTCGGCAAGCCCACGCGTTAGCCTGCGCCGCCGTGGCGCACCGGGTCGTACCGATTACCCCGGAGCTCGTCAGGGGGGCGGGCCGGGCGGTCGCGCGCGGCTTCCACGACAACGAGATCTGGGTCTGGATGCTGCCCGGCGACCGCCGCCGCCGGATGATGCTGCCCCGCCACTACCGGGCGATGATCCGGCGCGTCTTCCTGCCCCGCGGCGCCGCCTGGACCACCCCGGACACGCTCGGCGCGGCGCTCTGGTTCCCGCCCGGCACCCACAGCTTCAGCGCGCGGGAGCACCTGATCGAGTTGCTCTCGCTGCTGCCCGAGGGCGTCACCGGGCTGCGGCGGGGGGCGCGCTTCGACGCGTTGCGCCTCACGCACTTCCCGAAGGAGCCGCACTGGTACCTCAACACCCTCGCGGTGGTCCCGGAGGCGCAGGGCGGCGGGATCGGCAGCGCCCTGATCGAGCCCGGCCTCACCCGCGCCGACTCCGACGGCCTCGGCGCCTACCTCGAGACGCAGCGGGAGTCGAACATCCCCTTCTACCGCCGCTTCGGCTTCGAGCTCACGGAGCGCATCAGCCTCCCCGACGGTCCCCCGCTGTGGCTGATGTGGCGCCCGCCCCGTGGCGGAGAGGCCTAGGGCTCGTCGAGCAGCTCGTTCGCCTCGCTCCAGCGACCGGGTGGGACGCGGAGGGCGATGTCGCCGCGGCCGTACTCGTCGAGCGGGTAATCGGAGGTGATCACCGCCTCGAGGCCGGCGTCGGTGAGCTGCTGGCGCCAGGCGCGTGCCGCCTCCAGCTCCTCGAAGTCGCGGACGACCTCCCAGTCGTCATAGGCAGCGTCGCCGACCTTGAGCTCGTCGATCCCGTCCAGGGTGGGAGGGCCGCCGACGTCGCGGAAGAAGCGCCGCAGTCCGTCGCCGAGCGCCAACTCAGTCGGCCAGCTCGATGCGCTCGATCGTCTGCGGCTGACTGGGCTTGTCGCCGGGGCCGGTCTCGGTCTTCTCGATCGAGTCGACCGCGTCCATGCCGTCGGTGACCTGGCCGAAGACGGTGTGCTTCCCGTCCAGCCAGGGCGCGGCCTCGGTGGTGACGATGAAGAACTGCGAGCCGTTGGTGTTCGGGCCGGAGTTGGCCATCGCCAGCGCGCCGCGGACGATCTTGTGCTGGTTGATCTCGTCCTCGAAGGTGTAGCCGGGGCCGCCCGTGCCGGTGCCCTCCGGGCAGCCGCCCTGGACCATGAAGTCGGGGATCACCCGGTGGAAGATGAGGCCGTCGTAGAAGCCGTCGGCGGCGAGCTTGCGGAAGTTCTCGACCGTCTTCGGCGCGTCCTCGTCGAAGAACTCCACCGAGATCGGGCCGGCGTTGGTGTGGACGGTGGCGGCGGACATCGGGGCTGAACCCTAGCGGGACGGCAGCTGACCGCAGACCGGCTTCGCCATCAGACGGGTTGCCCCTCCGCTTCGCCTCGGGGCACCCTCGCACCTTCGGGCAGCCAGGGCCGGCGCCAGCCGCCGTAGCCGTGCAGCAGGTTGGAGGCGCCGTCCGGCCCCCAGCCCCCGGTGGCATATGTCTCCAGCTCGCAGGGCTTGTCGATCAGCGGCTGCACGATCCGCCAGGTCTCCTCGACGTTGTCCTGGCGGGCGAAGCGCTGGGGGTTGCCCATGAGCGCGTCGCAGAGGAGCCGCTCGTACGGCCCGGGCTGGCCGCCGAATTGCTGCTCGAAGAGCAGGTCGAGGTGGACGCGGCGCAGCGCGTCGGCGCCCGGCTGCTTTGCCTCCAGCATGATCGAGGCGCCCGGGTCCGGGTCGATCCGGATGATGAACTCGTCCGTCTCGGGCGTGGGTCGCCCGCCGATCCCGATCGGCGGCGGGTTCTTGAGGATCACCCTCACCTCGGTCACCCGCTCGGCCATCGCCTTGCCGGCGCGGAGGAAGAAGGGCACTCCGGACCACCGCCAGTTCTGGATCTCGAACCGCGTGGCGACGAAGGTCTCCGTGGTGGACTTGGGATCGACACCCTCGACCTCCCGGAAGCCCTCGTACTGCCCACGCACGTAGCGGCTCGGGTCAACTTCCGGAATCGCACGGAACAGGTCGAGCTTGGCGTCGCGGACCGGATCGGGATTGGACCCGCCGGCCGGCGGCTCCATCGCAACCAGCGAGAGCACCTGGAGCAGGTGGTTCTGAACCACGTCGCGCAGCGCACCGACCGCGTCGTAGAAGCTGCCACGGTCCTCGACCCCGAAGTCCTCGGCCATCGTGATCTGCACCGAGTCGACGTAGCGGCGGTTCCAGACCGGCTCGAGCAGCGAGTTGGCGAAGCGCAGGTAGAGAATGTCCATCACCGGCTCCTTGCCGAGGAAGTGGTCGATCCGGTAGATCTGGTCCTCGCTCAGGACCTGACGGATCTGACGGTTGAGCTCCCTCGCCGATTCGAGGTCGTGGCCGAAGGGCTTCTCGATCACCACCCGGGCGCGCTCGGTCAGCCCCGCCTCGCCGAGCTTCTCGACCACCAGCGCGAACAGCGAGGGCGGGATCGCCAGGTAGAAGACGACGTGCCTGGCCTTGCCGATCGCCTTCTTCACCCGTTCGTAGGTGTCGTCCTTGGAGTAGTCGCCCCGGACGTAGGAGAGCCGCTTCGCGAAGCGGTCGAGCGCCTCCTCGTCGATCTCGTCCTTCTCGGCGGCCTCGACCGACTCGCGGGCGTGCTTGCGCAGCGCCTCGTCGTCCCAGTCGTCCTTCGCCACCCCGATCACCGGCACGTCGAGGGTGCCGTTGGCGTCGAGGCGGTAGAGCGCCTGGAAGGTCATCTTCTTGGCGAGGTCGCCGCTGATCCCGAAGACGACCAGGGCGTCGCAGCCACCCGCCCCATCGCTCGCTCGCTCGGCCATCGGGCGCACCGTAACGACTGGACGCTGGAAATAGGATTGAGCCGATCCCGACGCGAAGGAGCCGCGATGGCACAGCTGGGAATGGTGGGTCTCGGCCGGATGGGCGCCAATCTCGTCCGCCGGCTGATGCGCGACGGCCACGACTGCGTCGTCTACGACGTCAACCCCGATCCGATCAAGGAACTCGCGGGCGAGGGGGCGACCGGGGCCTCGTCGCTGGCTGAGCTGGCCGAGAAGCTGAAGCCGCCGCGGTCGGTCTGGGTGATGGTCCCGGCCGGCGAGATCACCGAGACGACGGTTCACGAGGTCGCCGACGTCCTCGAGAAGGGCGACGCGATCATCGACGGCGGCAACTCCTACTACCGTGACGACATCCGCCGCTCGGCCGCCTTCGCCGAGCGCGGCATCGACTACATCGACTGCGGCACCAGCGGCGGCGTCTTCGGCCTCGACCGCGGCTACTGCCTGATGATCGGCGGGCCCGAGGGGGCGGTGAAGCGCCTCGACCCGATCTTCGCCAGCGTCGCCCCCGGCGTGGACGCCGCCGAGCGCACCCCCGGCCGCAAGGGCAAGGCGAGCACGGCCGAGAACGGCTATCTGCACTGCGGGCCCGCCGGCGCGGGCCACTTCGTGAAGATGGTCCACAACGGGATCGAGTACGGGGTGATGGCGGCCTATGCGGAGGGGCTCAACATCATCAAGAACGCGAACGCCGGCAAGGTGAAGCGAGAGGCCGACGCCGAGACGGCGCCGCTCGAGCACCCCGAGTACTACCAGTACGAGATCGACATCCCGGAGGTCGCGGAGGTCTGGCGCCGCGGCAGCGTGATCGGCTCCTGGCTGCTCGACCTGACCGCGGCCGCGCTGCAGCAGTCCCCCGACCTGAGCGACTTCGAGGGGCGAGTCTCCGACTCCGGCGAGGGCCGCTGGACCTCGATCGCCGCGATCGAGGAGGGCGTTCCCGCCGGGGTGCTGACCACCGCGCTGTACGAGCGCTTCGCCTCCCGCGACCTGGACGACTTCGCCGACAAGGTGCTCTCGGCGATGCGCAAGCAGTTCGGCGGCCATGAGGAGAAACCATCAGACGCCGGCTCCTCCGCTTCGCGTCCCGGGCCGGCTTAGGCGGGCGGTGGGGCACACGCTCGAGGTGCTGGACGACCCCGCCGCGGTCAACCGCCGCGGCGCCGAGCTGATCGCCGAGGGCGCCCGGCGGGCGCTCACCGACCGCGGGGAGTTCAACTTCGCGGCCAGTGGCGGGCACGACCCCTGGGAGATGTACGGCCAGCTCGAGGACCACGAGATGCCCTGGAGCAGGACCGCGATCTTCCAGGTCGACGAGCGGATCGCGCCGCCCGGCTCCGATCAGCGCAACCTGACGCACCTGATCGCCTCGCTCTCGATCGGCGCCCAGGGCTCGATCAAGCCGATGCCCGTCGACGATCCAGATCTCGACGCCGCGGCCGACCGCTACGCGCAGAGCCTTCCCGAGGCCCTCGACCTCGCCCACATGGGCCTGGGGCCGGACGGGCACACGGCCTCGCTCGTCCCGGGCGACCCGGTGCTCGAGGTGACCGACCGCCGGGTGGCGGTGACCGCAGGCGAGTACCAGGGCGTGCGCCGGATGACGCTCACCTACCCGGAGCTGGCCCGGGTGCGATCGCTGCTCTGGATCATCACCGGCGAGGAGAAGCGCGAGGCGCTCGCCAAGCTGCTCGCCCAGGACCCCTCGATCCCGGCAGGCCGCGTCGAGCCTTCGGGGGACTCGCTGATCCTCGCCGACCCGGCCGCGGCCCCGGCCTAGGCGCCTAGGCGCCGACCGGCTGGAAGGTCTGGGCCTTGTTCTTGCAGCGCTGGCGCTTGCCGTCCTTCTTGATCCGCTTGCAGCGCTTGATCCGCTTCTTCACTCCCCTGGGCACTCCGCCCGCCGCGGTCGCCCAGGCCTGGAAGGCGGCGTCGCCGAAGTAGGTGCCGGCGATGATCGTGCAGGCCGTGCTCGGCACCCTGCAGCCGCCGTGGCTGATGATCGAGGCGACCAACCCGCCGTCGAAGACCCAGGCGCCGCCGCTCGAGCCCTCCTGCTGGCGGCAGGGGCTGATCCCAGGTGAGCCGGTCCCGACCTCGAACCCGATTGAGGGGGCGACGCAGAGGATGAGGCGTTCGCCGTCGTAGAACTCGACGGGGTTGGCCGGATAGCCGTAGACCTCGAAGCTGAGGCGCCTGTACTTGTTGGGCGGCCTGTTGAAGGTGACCCCGCGCGAGCCGAGCGCCGTCGCGGGCACGCCCGAGGGGTTCGGCCCGAGGCTGGCCGCCCCGACGTCGAGCGAGATGTCCCCCTCGAACGCCCAGGGCCCCGGGGTGATCGCCTTGGTGGCGGGGAAGACGCCGAACGGGGCGACCCCGCTGCGGTAGCCGGGGACGAAGACGAGGTTGGTCGAGTAGGTGACCTGGCCGATCTGCGGCCCGGGGTTGGCGAGGCAGTGACCCGCGGTGAGGATCACGGCCTGGCCGAAGGCGGTGACCAGGGTGGCCGAGCAGCTCGCGTTCACCCCTCCGATCCTGAGGAAGAGCTTGCCGTGGAGGCGCTGGGGATAGAGCGTGTCGGCCCCGGGGAAGGTCTCCTGGTCGGTTGGCGCGGCCGCCGGCCGCGCCCCGCGGTCCGCGATCCCCTCCTCGCTCACCGGCCCCTCGAGCGGGGTCGCCCCGCGCATTCGCTCCGGGGTCCAGTAGTCGAGCACCGCCTCGGGGTTCTGGCTGACCGGGTGCGAGAGAACGCCGCCCGCTCCGATCGCCGCCGGGGCGCCGGCGAGCGAGCACAGCGCGGCGGCGCCCAGGGCCAGCGTCGCGAACCACCGCTTACGAGTCGAATTCCCCACCGCGACCAACTCTAGTGGCGCCGCTGCCCGGAAGCTAGACCCCGATCGGCTGGAAGGTCTGGGCGCGGTTGCGGCTGCGCTCCTTCTTCGCCCGCAGGTGTCGCCAGACCGACGGGCGTGTCTCAGCCACGCTCGACGGAGTCGCCGTGGGCGACCAGCACCTCGCTCACCATCGGGGCGGGGAAGAGCCCGTGGTCCACGACTCCGGGCACCGCCGCAAGTCGGGCCGCGAGCTCGGTCGGGTCGGAGACCTCCCCGAGGTAGTCCGCGATCACGCCGCCGTCGGGGCTGTGCGGGGTGTCGGTCCGTCGCTCCACCTCCCCGAGCTCGCCCAGCCGGGCCAGGGTCGAGGCGAGCCCGTAGGCGTGCAGCTCGAGCGGGATCGGCGCCGAGATCCGCTCCACCGTCTTCGAGGAGTCGGCGATCACCACGAAGCGTTCGGCCGCGGCGGCGACGATCTTCTCGCGGGTGTGCGCGCCGCCGCCGCCCTTCACCAGCCAGCGGTCCGGCGCGATCTGGTCCGCCCCGTCGATCGCCAGGTCGAGCCGCTCCAGCGACTCGAACTCCTCGACCGGGATGCCCAGCTCGCGCGCCTGCTCCCCGGTGGCGACAGATGTCGCCACGCAGCGCAGCCCGCTCAGCCCGCGTTCGGCGATCGCCGGCAGCAGGTGGGCGACGGTGGAGCCGGTGCCGAGGCCGAGCCGCATCTCGTCCTCGACCAGTTCCGCCGCGGCCTCGGCGGCCAGCTTCTTCTCGGCATCGAGGTTCGGACCGGGCACGGCGGGGAATCTAGTTCCTGCGGGGCCATTCGCGCCTGCGGTGGCCGGAAACCACTACTAGGATCGTGCCCATGGCCGTCGCCGTCGAGAAGAGCGCCGAGATCGAGACACTCGCGATCAACACGATCCGCACCCTCTCGATCGACGCGATCCAGAAGGCCAACTCCGGCCACCCGGGCACCCCGATGGCGCTGGCGCCGGTCGCCTACGTGCTCTGGCAGCGCTTCCTGCGCTTCGACCCGCAGGATCCGATCTGGCCGAACCGCGACCGCTTCGTGCTCTCCAACGGGCACGCATCGATGCTGCTCTACGCGCTGCTCTTCCTCACCGGGGTGCGGGCGGTCGATCCCGACTACGAGGTGGTCGGCGAGCCCTCGGTCAGCCTCGAGGACATCAAGCGCTTCCGCCAGCTCGACTCGCGCTGCCCCGGCCACCCCGAGTACCGCTGGACCTCCGGGGTGGAATCGACCACCGGCCCGCTCGGCCAGGGGATCGCGACCAGCGTCGGCATGGCGCTCGCCTCGAGGTGGCTCGCCGCCCGTTACAACCGCTCCGGGTTCCCGCTCTTCGACTTCGACGTCTACGCCTTCGCCGGCGACGGCTGCTTCGAGGAGGGGGTCTCCAACGAGGCGGCCTCGCTGGCCGGCCATCAGCGGCTGGCCAACCTCTGCTGGGTCTACGACAACAACCACATCTCGATCGACGGCCCCACCGAGATCACCTACCAGGACGACGTCGCCGCGCGCTTCATGGGCTACGGCTGGAACGTGACCAGGGTCGGCGACGCCAACGACCTCCCCCTGCTCACCCGCGCCTTCGGGGAGTTCCGCAACGAGAGGGACCGCCCGACCCTGATCATCGTCGACAGCCACATCGGCTATGGCTCGCCACACAAGGTGGACACCGCCGAGGCGCACGGGGAGCCGCTCGGCGAGGAGGAGGTGCGCGAGACCAAGCGCGCCTACGGCTGGCCGGAGGACGCGCAGTTCCTGGTCCCGGACAGGGTCCGCGAGCACTTCGACGAGGGGATCGGACGGCGCGGCGCGAAGCTGCGCGAGGAGTGGGAGAGCCTCTTCGACGGATACCACCGAGAGCACGAGGTCCGCTTCAAGGAGATCCGCGGCATGCAGCGGCGGGAGCTTCCGGCGGGCTGGGACGTCGAGATCCCCAGCTTCGAGGCCGACGAGAAGGGGATGGCGACGCGCAAGGCCTCCAACCAGGTCGAGAACGCGGTCGCCCGCCGGGTGCCCTGGCTGCTGGCGGGCTCCGCCGACCTCACCGGCTCGACCTCGGTCGGGCTGGAGGGCGAGGAATCGCTGCAGCCCGAGACCCCGGGGGGCCGACAGCTCCACCTCGGCATCCGCGAGCACGAGTCGGCCGCCCTCTCCAACGGCCTCTCGCTGGCCAAGCTGCGCCCGCTCTGGTCCACCTACCTCACCTTCTCCGACTACGCCAAGCCCGCGATCCGCCTCTCGGCGCTGATGGAGCTGCCGGTGATCCACGTCTTCACCCACGACTCGATCGGCCTCGGCGAGGACGGCCCCACCCACCAGCCGGTCGAGCACCTGGCGGGGCTGCGCGCGATCCCCGGCCTCGACGTGATCCGGCCCTGCGACGCGAACGAGGTGGCGGAGGCCTGGCGGGCGGCGATGGACCGGCACCACCAGCCCGTCGCCCTGGTACTCACCCGCCAGGACGTGCCGATCCTGGACCGCTCGCGCTACGCCTCCGCCGAGGGCCTTCGCCGCGGCGGCTACGTGCTCGCCGACCCCGACGACGGCGAGCCCGAGGTGATCCTGATCGCCACCGGCAGCGAGGTGGCCCTCGCGGTCGCCTCGCACGAGAAGCTGATCGCCGACGGGGTGCGGCCGCGGGTGGTCAGCCTGCCCTGCTGGGAGCTTTTCGAGCGGCAGGACCAGGCCTACCGCGACGAGGTGCTCCCCCCCGAGATCACCGCCCGCGTCTCGATAGAAGAAGCCTCTACCATCGGCTGGGAGCGGTTCGTGGGGCCCCACGGCGAGATGATCGGAATGCATACCTTCGGCAGCTCCGCCCCGCTCAAGGACGTCCAGACCAAGTTCGGCTTCACGCCCGACCGGGTGGTGGAGGCGGCCAAGGAGGTGTTGAAGCGAAAGTGAAGGGCACCGACGCACTGCGCGAGATCGGCCAGAGCATCTGGCTCGACAACATCACCCGGCCCATGCTCGACGACGGGACCGAGCAGCGGTACATCGACGAGCTCTCCGTCACCGGACAGACCTCCAACCCGACCATCTTCGACAAGGCGATCAGCGGCGGCGACGCCTACGACGAGCAGATCGCCGAGCTTCATCACAAGGGCCTCGGGGGAGAGGAGCTCTTCTTCGAGCTCGCCCTCGCCGACATCAACCGCGCCGCGAAGATGTTCCACCCGGTCCACGAGCGGACGGAGCGAGTCGACGGCTGGGTCTCGGTCGAGGTCTCGCCTCTGCTCGCCTACGACACCGAGAAAACGATCCAGCAGGCCGCCGACCTGCACGGGCGCGCGGACGAGAACGTCTTCGTCAAGATCCCCGGGACCCCGGAGGGGCTGCCGGCGATCGAGGAGTCGATCTACGCCGGCATCCCGATCAACGTGACCCTGCTGCTCTCCTCGGACCAGTACGAGGCCGCCGCCGACGCCTTCATGCGCGGGATCCAGCGGCGGATCGACGACGGCCTCGATCCGGCGGTGCCCTCGGTGGCGTCGGTCTTCCTCAGCCGCTGGGACGTGGCGGTCGCCGACCAGGTCCCGCCCGAACTCCGCAACAGGCTCGGGATCGCGGTCGGCAAGCGCTCCTACCGCTCCTACCGCGAGCTGCTGGGGTCGGAGCGCTGGCAGGCGCTCGAGAAGGCGGGCGCCCGCCCGCAGCGGCTGCTCTTCGCCAGCACCGGGACCAAGGACCCGGATGCGTCCGAGGCGCTCTACGTGGAGGCGCTCGCCGCCCCGGACACGATCAACACGATGCCCGACAAGACCCTTCTCGCGACCGCCGAGCTGGACGGGATCGGCGACCCGATCCCCGAGGACGGCGGCGACGCGATGAAGGTGATGGCCGAGTACGCCGAGGCCGGCGTCGACACCGACGAGCTGGCGGTCCGTCTCCAGAAGGAGGGGGCCCAGAAGTTCGTCGACTCCTGGCGCGAGCTGCTGAAGACGATCGAGTCCGAGTCGGCGCGCCTGGCCGCCTGAATTCGCTCTCCCGGCCCCAGGCGTCACGCACGGCTCGTGCGTGATGAGCGTTTGATGAGCGCCGCGGCCTAGCCTGCGGCCAACCCATGATCAGACGTCTCAGCCTCCCGGCGGCGATCACCGCGCTATGCGCGCTGTCGCTGCCAGCCGCCGCCCTCGGCGCCGCCGGCGATCCGGACCCGAGCTTCAGCGGCGACGGCCGGCTCACCACGGCCTTCGGCACGACCCCCTTCCATGCGGCCGACCGCGGCAACGCGTCGGCCAAGGACGGCAGCGGCAGAATCTACGTTGCCGGCACGACGCCCGCGAACGGCGGCGAGCTCGCGGTCGTCCGCCTCACGGCAACCGGCACGATCGACACCACCTTCGGCGCCAACGGCATCGTGACCACCGACGTCTCCGGCGCCGGCTCGAATGACCGGGGCAACGCGGTCCTGATCGATGGGAGCGGCAACGTCGTGGTCGCGGGGACGACCGACGTGTTCAGTGACAACTCCAACTTCGCGCTGGCGCGATACACCAGCTCCGGCGCTCCCGACCCCGGATTCGGGGGCGGGGACGGCGTTGTGGTCACCGACTTCGCCGGCACGGAGGACGAGGCATCCGCGGTGGCGCTGTCCGGCAGCAACCTGGTGGCGGCGGGCTGGACCGACACCGATCCCGACACCGACAACAGCTCGTATGACTTCGCCCTCGCCTCGTACACCTCGACCGGCGCCCCAGATTCCGGCTTCGGTGGCGGTGACGGGCTCGTGACGACTGACTTCGGGTCCGACGACGACCAGGCATCGGCGGTGATCGCTACGGCGGGGCCGACGATCGTCGCCGCCGGCAGGACCGATCCGGTGAGCGGGACCGACTTCGCCGATTTCGCGGTCGCCCGCTACGACGCCACCGGCGCGCCCGACAACAGCTTCGACACCGACGGCAGGCAGACCGTCGACTTCACCGGCTCCGACGGAGACAACGCGACAGCGCTCAGCGCGGACTCAACCGGCCGGATCCTGGTCGCCGGGTCGGTGCCCGGGACCAGCAACACCGACTTCGGGGTCGCCCGCCTGACCACGGCCGGCGCCCTCGACGGAGGATTCGACACGGACGGGAAGGCGACCGTCAACTTCCCCTCGGCGAGCTCCTCCGATCGTGCACAGGCGGTCGCCGCCGGACCGGGCGACAGCGTGATCATGGTCGGCCAGACCGGCACCGAGAACGGGAGCATCGGCGCCGGGGCCCAGTTCATGATCGCCAAGCTGACCAGCGCGGGAGGCCCCGATACGGGCTTCGACACGGATGGGATGGTCGGCGTCGACTTCAAGCCGGCTGAGGACACAAACGATGAGGGGACGGGCGTGCTGGTGGACGCGACGACCATCGTCGCGACGGGCACCGGGAACAACAACTTCGCCGCCGCCCGCCTCTCGATCACGACTGGCGCGCTTGACACAACCTTCGGCCCGGACAGCAACGGCAAGGTCGACGTCGATGTCGTGGCGCCGACGCCGAGCAGCGAGAGCGCCAGCGCCGTCGCACTGCAGCCCGACGGCAAGATCGTCGTCACGGGCCCGACGAACGCCGGTCCCACCGACCAGTTCCGGGGCGACCAGGACTTCGGCCTGGCGCGCTACGGCCCGGATGGAAGCCTCGACTCCGGTTTCGGCGCGGGCGGTCTGGCGACCACGAACTTTGCGGGCGGCGTCAGCCCCGACAACGGCACCGCCGACTCGCCGGCCGCTGTCGCCCTGCAGAGCGACGGCAAGATCGTCGTCGCGGGGAGAACAGACCCGCTTGGCGGGGACCAGGGTGACTTCGCGCTGGCGCGCTACAACCCGGATGGAAGTCTCGACACCGGGTTCGGGACGGGTGGTCTGGTGACGACCGACTTCGGCGGCGCCACGGGCGACTTCGCCACCTCGGTCGCCGTCAAGGGCACCGCCGGCGACCCCTCGTTCCGGATCGTCGCCGCCGGCGCCAGGGGAGGTCCCAGCGCGGCGCAGGAGGACTTCGCGGTGGCGGTCTATGACGAGAGCGGGGCTCCCGACAACGGCTTCGATACCGATGGGGAGCAGACCACCGAGCTCGGAGCGGGCGACGTCGCCAACGGCGTCGCAATCCAGCCGGACGGTGCCATCGTCGCGGCCGGGCAGAAGTTCGACTTCTCCCCCTTACCGGCCGACTTCGCTTTGGTCCGCTACGGGACCGGTGGGGCACCCGACCCGAGCTTCGGGGGAGGCGATGGAATCGTCACCACCGACTTTGCCGGCGGCACCGACATCGGCGAAGCGGTGGCGGTCCAGGATCTGGGCGGTGGCCAGGTCCGGATCGTGGTCGTCGGACGTGCCGCTCCGGGCGCGAGCTCCCCGCTCGACGCCGGGGTCGCCGCCTATACGACCGACGGCTCGCTCGACGCGAGCTTCGCACCCGGCGCGCCCGATGGCGACGGCAAGCTCATCGTCGATCTCGACAGCGATTTCGACGCGCTGCGCGACGTAGCCGTGCTGCCCGGTGGGAGGATCGTCGCCTCCGGCTCGGTTGGAACCGACAACTTCGGCCTTGTCCGGATCACGCTCGGGGGCGCCCTCGATCCCACCTTCGGCGGCGACGGCCTCGCCTCGACCGCGTTCGGCCCCGGCCAGCTCGCGGCCTTCGGTCTCGCCGTCCAGCCCGACGGCAAGATCGTCGCGGCGGGCGGGATGCTCATTCCCCAGAGCGGCTCGGACTTCATGGTCGCCCGCTACCAGGCCGACCCCCCGCCCGGCCCTGGCCCGGGGACGCCGGGGACGCCGCCGGCGATCCCGGTGACGCCGTCGATCCAGCCGGCGACGACTGTTCCCGCGCCGACGACCAAGAAGAAGAAGTGCAAGAAGGGCTTCGTCAAGAAGAAGATCAAGGGCAAGAGGAAGTGCGTCCGCAAGAAGAAGCGGAAGTAGCCAGCGTCTAGCTGAGCCCCGCGCGGGTTAGGCTGCGCGCGTGGCCGGCGAGCCAAAGGCGGAGCTCAGGGCCGGCAAGGCCCGGAAGGCGCTCGAGGGGCACCACGCCGAGATCGGCGAGCGGCATCTGCGCGAGATCTTCGCCGAGGACCCGGATCGCGGTGAGCGGCTGGTCGCGGAGGGCGCCGGGCTCTTCCTCGACTACTCGAAGAACCGGGTCACCGACGAGACCCTGAGGCTGCTCGCGGACCTGGCGACGGAGTGCGGGGTCGCCGAACGCCGCGACGCGATGTTCCGCGGCGAGCACATCAACGTCTCCGAGGACCGGGCCGTGCTGCACGTGGCGCTGCGGATGCCCAAGGAGCGCTCCCTGGTGGTCGACGGCGAGGACGTGGTCAAGCAGGTGCACGGGGTGCTCGAGCGGATGAGCGCCTTCTCCGAGCGGGTCCGCTCCGGCGAGTGGACCGGCCACACCGGGAAGCCGATGCGCAACGTGGTCAACGTCGGCATCGGCGGCTCCGACCTCGGCCCCGTGATGGCCTACGAGGCGCTGCGGCACTACTCCAAGCGGGGGATGACCTTCCGCTTCGTCTCCAACGTGGATGGCACCGACTTCGTCGAGTCCACCCGCGACCTCGATCCCGAGGAGACCCTGTTCGTGATCTCCTCGAAGACCTTCACCACGCTGGAGACGATGACCAACGCCCACACCGCGCGAGACTGGGCGCTGGCCAAGCTGGGCACGGAGGAGGCGATCGCCAAGCACTTCGTCGCGGTCTCCACCAACGCCGAGGAGGTGTCGAAGTTCGGGATCGACACCGACAACATGTTCGGCTTCTGGGACTGGGTCGGCGGCCGCTACTCGATGGACTCGGCGATCGGGCTCTCGACCATGATCGCGATCGGGCCCGAGGCGTTCAGGGAGATGCTCGCCGGCTTCCACGCCATGGACGAGCACTTCGCCGAGGCGCCGATCGGGGAGAGCCTGCCGACGCTGCTCGGTCTGCTCTGCGTCTGGTACGGCGACTTCTTCGGCGCCCAGACGGTGGCCGTGCTCCCCTACGACCAGTACCTGCACCGCTTCCCCGCCTACCTGCAGCAGCTCACCATGGAGTCGAACGGCAAGCACGTCACCCTCGACGGCGCCCGGGTGGACTACGACACCGGCGCGATCTTCTGGGGCGAGCCCGGCACCAACGGCCAGCACTCCTTCTACCAGCTGATCCACCAGGGGACGAGGCTGATCCCCTGCGACTTCATCGGGTTCATGCGCACCCTCAACCCGATCGGCGACCACCACGACCTGCTCGTCTCCAACGTCTTCGCCCAGCCCGAGGCGCTCGCCTTCGGCAAGACGTCGGAGCAGGTGCGCGAGGAGGAGACGGCGGAGGCGGTCGTCCCCCACCGGGTGATGGAGGGCAACCGCCCCTCCAACGTGATCCTCGCCGAACGGCTCGACCCCCGCACGCTGGGGACCCTGGTGGCGCTGTACGAGCACAGCGTCTTCACCCAGGGAGCGGTCTGGGGGATCGATTCTTTCGACCAGTGGGGGGTGGAGCTGGGCAAGGTGCTGGCGAAGCGGATCATCCCGGAGCTGCAGGCACCCGAGGAGCCGGCGCTCGCCCATGACAGCTCGACCAACTCGCTGATCCGCCGCTACCGGGAGCATCGCCGGAAGCCGTCCTGAGTTGACAGCCCGGCTCGCAGGCGCCCCCGGTAGGGACTAGCCTGCGGGCTGACGATGGCCGAGCCGATCGAGTTCCAGCCGAGCGATGACTCGATGATGATTTGGGACGGCCGGATTCTCGAGATCTTCGCCGGGAGCGTATCCAGCCGCTTCCACGCGAGGGGGATCTCCGACATCGAGGTCACCGAGGGGTGGGGGAAGAGCATCATGGTCAAGAACCGGTTCGGCACCGACGTCGGTATCGGCTACGACAAGGAGAAGCTGCCCGAGGTCCGGGAATTCGTGGACCGGGTTCTCGCGAAGGTTCAGGCGGCCGGGTAAGCGAGTCCGCCGACCGCCTGTTCGGCCAATACGCTCGGTCGATGGCGGAGAGACGCACCGAGGCGGTCCTGTTCGACATCGACGGGACCCTGATCAGCACCGGCGGGGCCAGCGACCGCGCTTGGAAGCGGGCCTTCAAGGAGCTCCAGCAGGTGGATGTAGACGTGCCGGCGGTGACCGGCAAGGGGGTGCCCGACCCCGAGGTTGGGCGCCAGTGCTTCCGGGCGGTGCTCGACCGCGAGCCGAGCGCCGAGGAGATGGAGTCGCTGATGCGCAGGCGCCTCGATCACCTGCCGGAGGAGGTCGAGAGCTCGCCCGGCTACGTGGTCAAGGACGGGGCGGTCGAGCTGCTCGAGCGGCTGATCGACGACGGGATCCTGCTTGGGCTGACCACCGGCAATGTCGAGGAGGCCGCCCACATCAAGCTCTCCCGCGGCGGGCTGAATGGCTACTTCTCCTTCGGCGGATACGGCTCGGACTCACCCGACCGCGTCCAGCTGACCAAGAAGGCGCTGGAGCGGGCCGAGGTCGTCTCCGGCCGCACCCTCGACCTCGCCCGCTGCTTCTCGTGCGGGGACACCCCGCGCGACGTCGAGGCCGGGCACGGTGCCGGGATCAGGGTTGTCGGCGTCGCCACCGGCGAGTACACGGTCGAGGAGCTGCGCGAGGCCGGCGCCGACGCCACGGTCAGCTCCCTGCGCGAGGGCCTGCCGCTGCTCTAGTCCACCAGCCGGCGGGCGACCGCCCAGCGGCTCAGCTCGTGGCGGCTGGAGAGCTGGAGCTTGCGCAGCACCGAGCTGACGTGGGCCTCGACCGTCTTCACCGAGATCGAGAGGCGGTGGGCGATCTCCTTGTACATGTAGCCGCGTGCGATCTGGCGCAGCACCTCTCGCTCGCGCGGGGTGAGCTGGTCCAGCTCGGGATCGACCTCCTCCGGCGGCAGCTCGCCCGCGAAGGCGTCGAGCACGAAGCCGGCCAGGCGGGGGGAGAAGACCGCGTCGCCGTCGCGAACCCGGCGGATCGCATCCACCAGCTCCTCGCCGGTGATCGTCTTGGTGACGTAGCCGCGGGCGCCGGCCCGGACGATCGCGATCACGTCCTGGGGGTCGTCCGAGACCGAGAGGGCGAGGAAGCGCTGCCGCGGGCGCAGCTTCGCCACCTGCTCGATCACCTCGACCCCGCCGCCGCCGGGCATGTGGACGTCGAGCAGGACCACGTCGGGCTCCGCCGCGGTGATCGCCCGCACCGCGTCCTCGACCGTATCGGCCTCGCCGAGCACCTCCACCATCTCGCCCAGCTCCGACCTGACGCCGGTGCGGAAGATGCGGTGGTCGTCGACGATCACCACGCTCGGGCGCTCGTCGCTCATCGTCCGCGGCCCTCGATCGCGAGCTCGACCTCGGTGCCGGCGCCGGGTTCGCTGCGGATCTCGGCTTGCCCGCCGTGTCTCCTCATGCGGCCGATTATCGACTCGCGCACGCCGCGGCGGTCGGCGGGGATCGAGTCGGGGTCGAACCCGGGGCCGCGGTCGTCCACGTAGACCCTGGCGCTTCCGGCCTCGATCTCGGCATAGAGCCGGATCGGGCCGCCGCCGGAGGCGAACTTCGCGGCGTTGTTGAGCGCCTCGCGGGTGGCCGCGACGAGGGCCTCGAGGCGCTCGTCGAGGGCGACGTCGCCGACCACCACCGTCTCCACCGGCGCCCCGTGCGACTCCTCGACCTCCTCGGCCGCCCCCCGGAGCGCGTCCGCAAGCCGCTCGCCGGGCCGGGCC